>CALMAP010000211.1:0-4090 GCA_937859825.1 uncultured Terriglobus sp.
GGCCCGGGAAAGTTCCCGATCATGCGCGCCTCCATCGGGGGAGTAACACCGCACGCGCCTTCGCCGGGGCTCCTGGTTGGTTTTGCTTGCGGCGCCTTCATCGAAGGCGCCGCGGGCTTTGGCACGCCGGTCGCAATCGCCTCCGCAATGCTGGCGAGTCTCGGTTTCTCACCATTTCGTGCGGCGGCCATCTGCCTGCTGGCGAACACAGCACCGGTAGCTTTCGGGTCCGTCGGCACACCGCTGCTGACGCTCGCCGCGATTACCGGGCTGCCGTTGCTCCGGCTTAGCGCTGCCGTTGCGGCGATCTGTGCGCCGATAGCGTTGATCATTCCGGCTTACATGATTGTGGCGGTTGGGGGGTGGCGCACACTGCGCTATGCGCTGCTGCCCTGCGCTGTGACCGGAGCGATTTTCGGTGGAATACAGTTTGTCGTGGGCACCTACGTGGGCCCGGCACTTACCGACATTCTGGCGTCGATCCTCGCTATGATCGCATTGGTTCTAGTGTGTCGCTTGCGCAAAAAAAGCCCGATGCCGCATGCTATGGAGGCCGCATTCCGCGAGGCGCATGAGGCCATCGCGCCTGCAACGGATCAGAGGATCCGGACCGAGGTAAGCGCGCGTGCCATCCTTTCTGCGTGGACGCCTTACATCTGTCTTGTCGTGTTTGTTCTGCTATGGAGTTTTAAGCCTGTGCAGCGTCTGCTGGCAGCCGGAACCTTGAATATCGCGTGGCCGTTGCTACATGACCGCGTGTTCCGCATGGCACCGATCGTGGCGCACCGGCAGCCCTACCACGCGCCCTTTGTGATGAACGTTCTCGCGGCTTCAGGCACATCGTGCATGGGCGCGGTGCTTTGCAGCGTACTCTTGCTGCGTATCTCACTGCATACCCTTGGCATGGTGTTGGTGTTGACCGTGAGGCAGTTGGCGCTACCGGTCACGACCGTTGTGTCTGTGCTGGGCATGGCGTTCCTGATGAACTACTCGGGCGCAACCGCTACCCTCGGTCTGGCGTTTGCGGCAACGGGTGCGCTCTTTCCTTTTTTTAGCGCGATTGTGGGCTGGATCGGTGTCTTTCTTACCGGCTCAGACACCTCAGCGAATGCTCTCTTCGGCAGCCTGCAGGTGGTCACGGCAGACCGCTTAGGGCTGAGTCCGGTGCTGATGGCTGCGGCAAACTCTTCTGGCGGTGTGGTGGGAAAAATGATCAGTCTTCAAACAATTGTGGTTGCGGCAGCAGCGACCGGCATGGACAGCCGGAGTCAGTCGCGTCTGTTCCGCCTGATGCTACGGCACAGCATCCTGCTTGTTGCGCTGGTCGGCTGCATCGCGCTGTTGTACACGCACTTTCGGCTCTTTTGAGAAGAGGAAGAGTTGCCGTTTTCGGGGGGAGGTTTCGTAATGGCAGGCTCGTCGACGGAATGGGCAACGCGACTGTTCACGAGTGTCATGCAGCAGGTCGATGTGCGGCAACGAATGCGGAGCATCGTGTTCGTCGAGGACGCCAAGCTGCGCGTTGGCGAACAGCAGATCGATCTTGGATTGTTCCGGCGGGTCCTGCTCGCTTCCATCGGAAAAGCAGCGGTACCGATGGCAGAACACATGATTGCCGTTCTGGCAGACACATTGCCGTTTGACGGCCTCGTCGTCGGACCTGGGTCATGGACCGGCGCTCCCGGGGTACGTTACATCCAAGGTGACCACCCGGTCCCTTCTGAGGCTTCGTATCGAGCTGGCAAGGAATTGCTTGCATTGGCACGGACGGCAGATCGAGACACACTTGTACTTTTTCTGATCAGCGGAGGTGCATCCGCTCTTGCGGAAGTGCCGCTGGATCCGGCGATTTCGTCAGAAGATATGTCCCTGTTCTATGGCCGCCTTCTCCACGCGGGTTTGCCCATCGAACGGACCAACCTGTTGCGCAAACACTTCTCCGCAATCAAAGGTGGCCGATTGGCGGCTGCGGCAGGCAATGCAACACGATGCACCCTGCTCATTTCGGATGTGCCACCCGGCAAGCTGAATGTTGTGGGCTCCGGCCCTTCTTTGCTTGACACCAGCACAGTCGAGCAGCGCTTGCATCTGCTTGCCGAGATGGAGCATGTGCTTACCCTGCCAGAGTCACTGCGGCGATTCAGTCTCTCCATGCCGGAAACACCCAGGCACCTGCCGGAAGGCCGCGTGCCTGCTTTATGCATCCCAATCCTCTCGAGCGATTCGCTGATCGAGGCAGCAAGCGCAATCCTCTCTGCTGAGGGGTATCGCGTAATCGTGGACAATTCCTGTGATGACTGGGACTACAGAGCCGCAGCAGAGTACCTGATTGCTCGCGCCGTTCGAGCCAGCACAGATGGCAAACCGGTGTGCATTCTTTCTGCCGGCGAAGTCACGGTTGCGGTTCAGGGCGAAGCTGGTCTCGGCGGCCGAAATCTGCAATGGGCGCTCGAAGCAGCCCGTCTCATCAAAGGCAGAAAAGACTGTAGCGCAATGAGCGTCGGCTCGGATGGGATCGATGGCAACAGCCCGGTCGCCGGCGCTGTTGTAGACGGAAGCTCCTGGCGCCGAGCCTTGGCAGCGGGCTTCGATCCGCAGCGTGCGCTTGACACCTTCAATGCATACCCACTGTTTGCTGCGATTGGTGACAGCATTCGATTCGGTCATTCCGGCAACAACATACGGGACCTGCGCGTTGTGACTATTCCGTAGCCACTCATGGTTGCTCTCTGCCGAGCGCAAAGCTTGGTGGAACGAGATGACGGACATCCAAGCCTTTAAGTCCGCACTCTGCTCGCCTTCAGCATTTTGAGCTACCTTGGAATGGGCTGTGGAGCGTCTTTCCATGCCTGAAAACGAGGATTTCATCCGTTCATGAAACTTGTTACTTATCTTTCGCAACAAGGTGCACGGCCCGGCATCCTGCACGAGGACACGGTCTTCGATCTTGGCAACACCGGTGCAAAATCCTTGCTCGAACTTCTGGAAGCTGGCGAACCGACGTCGCTCTTTGATCAGGCCATAGACCGGAATGCTTCGCAGCCGCTGAGCGAAACGCGATTGCTTGCTCCGCTGCAGCGCCCGCCACGCATCTTCGGCATCGGTCTGAACTACGCGGACCATGCGACGGAATCGAAGATGGCGGTGCAGTCCGTGCCGACGGTCTTCATGAAGCTGCCCTCCAGCGTGACAGGGCCGGGCAGTGACATCATTCTGCCGAAGGTGTCGACCCAGCCGGACTACGAGGCCGAACTGGGCGTGGTGATCGGCAAAGCCGGTTACCAGGTCCCCGCGGATGCCTGGCAGGAGTACGTGTTCGGCTACACCATCGTGAATGACGTGAGTGCGCGCGATGTGCAGCTTGCCACGTCGCAGTGGACGCTTGGCAAAAGCTTCCCGACCTTTACCCCCATCGGCCCTGCACTTGTGACAAAGGACGAGGTGCCCGACCCTCATGCGCTGGACATCTCCCTGACGATCGATGGCGAGGTACTGCAGCACTCCAACACGCGGAATCTCATCTTTCGCATTCCTCAGATCATCGAGTACATCTCCCGCAACACTCCGCTGGAGGTGGGCGACATCATCAGCACCGGAACTCCGGAAGGTGTGGGGCTTGGCCGCAAGCCGCAGCGCTGGCTCAAGCCCGGTGAGGAGATTGCCATCACTATCGAGAAGCTGGGCGTGTTGCGCAACCGTACGCGCGCGGAGGAGTAATCGTGCAGGACGATGCAGAAAGCACGGTGCCCTATCAACTCGCTGGCAAGGTGGCCCTGGTCACAGGCGGCGGAAGCGGCATCGGCGAGGCCACCTGTCGCGAGCTTGCGCGCGCCGGTGCAACGGTCCTTGTTGCGGATGTGAACAGCAGTGCCGCAGAGGCTGTCGCGGCGCAACTGCCGAATGCGCGTGGCTTGCATCTTGACGTCACCGACCCGGATGGCCTGAAGGAAGCCGCAAAGGCGCTCGACCGTCTCGACATCCTGGTGAATAACGCGGGCATCGGCAACGTCGGCACGGTGGAGCAGGTAAGCGCGGAGGACTTCGACCGCGTGATGAAGGTGAACACCTACTCCGTCTTCTACGTCACGCA
>CALMAP010000211.1:4100-4737 GCA_937859825.1 uncultured Terriglobus sp.
GCTCAGTAGCCGGCCTTGTGGGCGTAAAGCAGCGGTTCGCCTATTGCGCCAGCAAAGGTGCCGTGCTCGCCATGACGCGTCAACTCGCGGTGGACTATCCCAAAGAGTTGCGCGTGAATGCGATTGCGCCGGGCACCGTCCAGTCCCCTTTTGTTGAGGGATATCTTGAGAAGTATCACGCGCACGAGAAGGATAAAGTGCGGGAACAATTGGTTGCGCGGCAGCCCATCGGCCGGCTAGGTACGCCGCAGGATGTCGCGAGCCTGGTCCGCTATCTGTGCTCCGACGAAGCGGAATTCGTGCAGGGCGCCGTGATCTCGATTGACGGCGGATGGACGGCGGCATGAGGAAGTAGTGAAGATTACACGTGTTCGCACCATCGACCTTCGCTTCCCTACTTCGCGGTTCGGCATCGGCTCCGATGCTGTGAACAAAGACCCGGACTACTCCGCCGCGTATTGCATTCTTGAGACCGACGAAGGACTTGAGGGCCACGGGCTTACCTTCACGCTGGGCCGAGGGACAGAGCTTTGTGTCGCCGCGATGGAGTACCTCTCACGTTTTCTCGTAGGCAAAACGCTGGAAGAACTTATCGAGAACTCCGCCGCATTGTCACGCATGCTTACCGGCGATACGC
>CALMAP010000212.1:0-1632 GCA_937859825.1 uncultured Terriglobus sp.
GGACATAACGGAACAGATTAGCGCCCGCCGAGAGATCGAGGCCATCTATGCAACCGCACCGATCGCACTCGCGCAGGTGGACGCACAAACCTTCCGCTATTTGCGGGTAAACGAGGCAGAGGCATCCATTCTTGGGCTTTCTCCGACGGAGATTGTTGGAATGAAGGTGGAAGATCTGCCGAGCGTGCCGGAGATGCAGTTCCTGCTGCAGCGGGCAGCTGCGGGGCAGGTGATTCTTGCGGAAGCCCTGAGCGGCACGCTTCCTGCCGAGCCTGAGGTGCTGCGGCACTGGTTGTGGAACGTGGTGCCGAATCGTGACAACGACCAGCAGATTAAAACCATCAGTGTGGCAGGGATTGAAGTGACTGGGCAGAAACGGGCGGAGGAGGCCCTGATGCAGGCGGACAAGCTGGCCTCCGTGGGGCGGCTGGTCTCATCCATCTCCCACGAGATCAACAATCCGCTGGAGGCAGTGACCAACCTGCTTTATCTGCTGCATCAGGAGACCGGGTTATCGGATCAGGCCGCGGAATACATCCGGATGGCGGAAGGCGAGATTGCCCGGGTATCGCAAATTGCTTCGCAGACACTGCGTTTCCATCGCCATGCCGTCGGTCTGGTGACGCGCACGGCCCAGCAGCTTGTCGAGCCGGTGGTAGCCCTGTACAAGGGCCGATTGAAGAACTCGCATGTGCAGTTAGATACCGAGTACGTTGATCAGAACCCGGTGATCTGCCACGAGGGAGACGTGCGACAAATTCTGAATAATTTGCTGGGAAACGCGCTGGATGCAATTGAGGATGGCGGACACATCCGGGTTCGGACTCGGGCGGCACGGTGTGCGCGAACCGGTCGTCACGGCACCCGCATCAGTGTCTCCGATTCCGGCCACGGCATGCCTGCGTCCACGGCTTCACGCATCTTCGAACCCTTTTACACAACCAAAGGTGCAGGCGGGTCGGGGCTGGGGCTTTGGATCTCACACACGCTGGCGGAGCGCCAGGGGGGCAAGCTCCAGGTTCGCTCCTGCCATAAGGGTTCCCGGGGCAGTGGGCTGACAGGCACGACCTTTTCCCTGTTCCTGCCGCATCCTGACGCAGCCGAACCTGACACTCCCGTCCTCCAGTAAGTACGTTAGCCTGGCGCCAAGCCGCTACAATCGAACGAAACCTTAGTTTCGTATCAGGAGCAGCATGTCGCAGCGCACTTTTTCCATCGTTAAGCCGGACGCCGTTCGAAATGGCCACACTGGCGCAATCCTCGCCGAAATTGAGAAGGCCGGATTCAAAATCATCGCTATCAAGAAGATGTCGCTTAGCGTCGAGCAGGCAAAGGGTTTTTACCATGTGCACGCCGAGCGCCCGTTCTTCAGCGGTCTAACCGAGTTCATGGCAGGCGGTCCCATCTTTCCCATGGTGCTTGAAAAAGAAAACGCCATTGCCGATCTACGCAAGCTGATGGGTGCAACCAACCCCGCTAACGCAGAGGAGGGCACTATTCGGAAGAAGTTCGCAGAGTCGATCGAGGCGAATGCGATCCACGGCTCCGATGCGGAAGATACCGCGGCATTTGAGATTGGTTACTTCTTTGCGGGTTACGAGTTGAAGTAATCCTTGGTTCGGCCAAGAGAGA
>CALMAP010000212.1:1642-5282 GCA_937859825.1 uncultured Terriglobus sp.
GCCCATCTCTCTTGGTGCCTTTACTATTCCTTGTCGTTGTCCTGAGCGGCAGCATGGGTCCGATGTGTCTCTTGCTCGGCCTGCTTGCGTGCAGCCTTCGCCTGCTGTCTGGCTTGATCCGCAAGCCGTCGCGCTTCGACCTGCTTTTCGTTTGCGAACTGCATTGCCTTGGCAGCTTCGTTGGCGGCGTCGCGAACGTCTTTCTGGCTGTCGCGCTGCGCTTCCTGGATCTCTTTCTGCGCATCCTGCAGGGCTTGCACCGCTTCAGGCGGCATTGTCGGAGAGGAAGGAACAGGCACGGTACCGAAGCCGAGCCTGGGTGGAGCAGGCGGACGCGGTGGCATCAGTTCCGCGTTGCGGTCGATGGTGATATCACCGTGCGTGGTGTTGATGCGGATGGGAGAGCCGCCGCCACCCACCGTAGCCGAGATCGTGCCGTGCGCCGACTGCTGCGTATGCTCATTCAGCCCCGGGAAGTTGCTGGTAACGGACCCGTCACTGGTTTCGGCGATGACGGTAAAGTGCGCCTGCTGGGGCAGCGAGAGCACCACATCGCCGTCGTGGTTGTCGATCGTGATGCTCCCATTGGGCGGAACCGAAACGATATCGACCTTACCATGATTGTTGGTCACGCGAATGTCGCCGGCAATACGCGAGAGCGTCACGTCGCGGCTGCGAGTGTCGAGCGTCAATGGCCCGGTTGCGCCGGTTGCCGAAAACTCGTCATGGTTGTCGAAGGTCACCTCGCCATCGAGGCGGCCAACGCCAAAGGTAACGCGTCCGGTATGAAAATCCACCGGGCCTGCGATGCGCTGCAGGCGTCCACCGCCGAAGAAGTCGCCACCGACGCGGACGGAGCCGTTCACGTCGTAGACGTTGACCTCGTCACCAGAACCCTGAACATCCAGGTTGCCGGAGATGCTGTGCGCCATCAAGGAAGCGCGCCGCGAGTTCACGTGGGCGGTCACGTTGCCGGTGATTGCGGCAGCTTCCACATCACCGCGATTGGCGGTCAGCACCACGGGAACCTTCATATTGGTGGCGTGTACGTCTCCACGATCGGCATTGACGACCAGGTGCACCGTCGGCGGAATCAGCACATTCAGATCGGCGCGGCCACCTTCAATCGAAGCGATCTTCAGGGAGACATTCGCACTGTCTCCACCGAACTGCGGATTCAGATCGCGCAGGCGGTCCTGGGCCGTAGAGTCGGAGTTGGCGAAAACCTCCTTGTGCGTGGCCACATGAATCATGCCGTCGTCGCTGATACCGGAAACGGTCACGTCTCCATGGGCACTGTCGATCGAGAGCACCGCGTTCAAACCGATGGCACGGGTTATGGCCGGAGCATCTTCCTCATGCTTGGAGCCCAGAAAATGTCTCCATGCACCCTCGTCCATGTTGAAGGGCGGACCACCGAAGTGAAAGCCTGCCTCGCCTGCACGAACGGTGCCCTGCACGGCAAGTCCGCTCAGCGTAACCGCGATAGCAAGAAAGACCAGGCCGCCGCCAACCGTGTATCGCAGGGCGGGCTGGCCCTCGCGGCGGGTGGCACGCTCAAAGGCCCACTCCGCAATGCGCAGCACGCCAAAGATGATGAGCAGCAGCGGCCACCAGTGGCTGTACCAGGTCAACAATGCAGGCCAGCTGATGCGGCCGTTATAGACCAGCAGCATCGTGACAGCAAATGCAATCAGAACGAGCGGCCCTACTATCGATGGAGCGCGGTGCGTCCGCACCCAGGCCCGCATCTGTTCGCGTCTTACCTCAGTCTGCCTACGGAACACGTCGCGCTGGGTACGTGCGGCAAAGCGCTGCTGATCGCGCCATGCCTGCTGCTGTGCCTTCTGCGCGCGCTCCCAGTTGCGGCGCTGCTCACGCTGCCAGCGAGGATCATTGCTGGGATCACGGCGCGGATCGTAACGAGGATCGTTGCGATTGGTGGGGTCGAACGGCGCGCCGGGGGGTGGTCCTTGCGGTGTGCTGGCCATGGCTACCGTCCTTCCTCGTTGATTCGGGGCACGATGGATGTAGGATTCTCGGTCGGCGGTGGCGGCGTGTAAATCGTGCCGCTCTGCTCAACCGGAGCGCCGTAGGGCGAGGGCGTTTCCGCGATCATTCGGTTGTATGCTGTGCGCGAAGCCAGGCGATACAGCCCAAGAAGGATTAACAGGTAGGGCCAGGTATAGTGCCAATGGGCGATCCCGGAAGCGTCCAGCAGCATGAAGATGCCGACTGCAATGAGGGACACGCCGCCCCGGCTGCTGTTCACGGCGTACCAGTTGGCCGCTGCAGACCGCGTCGGATAAACCGTACGGGCGCGCCGCAACTGCTGCACAAGTAGAATGACGCCGATTCCGACGAGCAGCCATCCTGCAAAGAAACGGCCGTGAAAGTAGTAGTTATGCCCAAGCGAACTGAGCAGGGCCAGCACTCCCAGGCCGATCAGCCACACTGCACCGGAAGGAACGCCTGACCTCGGCATGGCAGCAGGATCGAACGGAGGTACTGGAGGAACACCATACCCGAAGCCCCCATAGGGTGGGTAAGGCGGCGGCACGGCTCCCGGTGCTGGCGGCACGTAGGTATTTGCGTAGGCCGGCGCCGCATAGCCCTCTGGCTGCCGGTAAGCAGCCCCTGCAGAATATGGGCTGCCGGCCGGCGGAGGAGGATAGGCCGAAGCATCCGGTGCGGGGGCGTAGGGAGGCACTTCTGCGCCGGGAACACTCGCCTGTGTTCCTGCAGCGGGCCGCGCTACAAAGTCATTCCAGTTTGGGCCGTGACCCAGGCCAAAGCGTTCGCCAATGTTGTTCAGCCCAAAAGGATCCGGTACCTGCAGGCCGTCGCGCCGCGCACGCGCTGTCTGGTAGGCGTCGAAAATCATGTAGAAGATCCAGCCAGCGACGAAGAGGCCGAAAATCTCGTTCGCGTGATTTGCCAGCGAGGTGAGTACCGCAAAAATCACAATGTGGGCAATGCCCTTTGCGAACTGGCCGTTATACATCGCGCCTACCCCACGAATGAAGCCCAGCAGCGCCGCAAGGCCAGGGTTGGGTGTGCCCGGAGGAGGTGGCGGCGGCGGTGGGTATATCGGACCGGTGTACGGGCCGCCGTAGGGGTTCTGCGGGCCAGTTCCAGGAGCTGTCGTGTAGCCCGTGTATGTGGACTCAGGTGTACCTGGGCCTGGTGTGCTGCCGGTTGCGCCAGTGTTGTTGAACTCGTTCATGCCGTCCATGCCCGTACTCCTTCTCCGCGTTTGCCGGTTGCGGATACCGCTGGGCTGCAATGCTGCAGCGCTAAGGTAATTGGGCCGGAAGTGTGGCCGACAACGGACTGTAATGCGGAACCCCGCTTTGCAGGAACGCTCGATCGTGGTTCTTTGCCGGAGCTCGGTGGCTTGCTTTCTACCGGAGGCGTGCCCGCTGGCTTTGCAGTTTCAGTGGCCCGGTCATCGTCCTGCCGCTGCAGCTCACGCACGCGCGACTCAAGCTCGTACACAATGCGCAGGTTGTCGTAGTAGCGAAACACTCGCGAGTTCATTGACCAGAAGCTGTGCCGCAGGTTCGATGGTTTCAGGCTGCTGGCGCGCAGATCGCGCAACTGCACCCCGGTCAGGTTCATGGTCAGCGCGATGGAGAAG
>CALMAP010000212.1:5292-7241 GCA_937859825.1 uncultured Terriglobus sp.
ACCCTTGGCTGCATCACGGCGTGCATCGCCCGCGAAGCCCAGTTACCTTGCTTCGCTGTGCGGAATGGCAGCACCTGTGCCGAGTGCCCTGCCGGAAAATTTTGGCCCCCGAGAATCGTATTCGGCCGCAACACCGGGAGCGCAACCGCTGGATCGCCGGAGGTGCTGACAAGAATCCGCGCAAGCAGTTCAGCCGAAGGCTCTGGAGGAACCTCCTTCAGCATGCTCAACCAGGCGGCGCCTTTCTGGGCCTCTTCCATGGCGCGGCCGCATGATGGGCAACCCGCAATGTGAAGATCGAATTGGCGCTTGTCCTCTGGTAGAAGCGTGCCGTCGATCGCATCCAGAATCATGCGTTCGCATTGCGAACAGGTAAGCCTGCTATTCGGAACCGTGGGGCCGCCGGACGGGCGAAGCATGTCTTCATTCATGAGCTCAGCCTCCCGTGGTTTGTTCCTTGAACGGATGAAGTCATACCGTCTCGCTGCAGGATGCGTGCAAGTTCCGCACGGCCGCGGCTGATGCGGCTCTTGACCGTGCCTTCTGGCACCCGCAAGACTGCCGCAATTTCCCTGTAGTCAAGGTCCTGCAGGTCACGCAGGATGACTGCTTCTCGCAGTTCGGGAGAAATCTGCTTGAGTGCGTGCTGGATCTTTGCCCGCAACTGGAGTTGCGCAACGTTCTGGTGCTGATTGGGACGGCCATCCGCCAGCTGTTCCAGGCGGCTTGGGCCTTCCCCATCGTCACCAACAGGAACGTCAAGCGAGTCCGTTACACGGTCCTGGCGCGTGCGGCGGAAGTGGTCTACCAGCAGGTTGCGTGTCAGCGTGGTGATCCACGTCTGTAGCGCACCCTTTTCTGGATCGAAGCTGGCAAGACTGCGGTACAGCTTCAAAAAGACTTCCTGCGTCAGGTCTTCGGCGTCCGTCTGCGATCCCGTAAAGCGGTAGCAGATGCCGTAAATGCGGCGGTGCTGCGAGGCCACAAGCTGCTGCCACGCGCTCGCGTCACCCGTGAGGCAGGCCGCAGCCAGCTTGCGCAGCATCTCCTGCTCGGCTGCCTTCGCGGGGTCAATCACCGCCGCGGTAGGGGCAGCCTCTTCTCCGCGCGGTGCGGGGTCGTTCACAATGCGCAGCACGGTGTCCTCAGGCTTGGATGGTGTGAGTGTAACGCGAGGCAGGCCTGCCGCTCTGGTGGCAGCCTGCTGCCGTGGCCTTTGCAGCAATGCGGGCGGAAGCATCTGCGCCGGCAGAGAAAATGCGTTCGCGAGAATGGGCAGCGTAGCCATGGAGTACTGTACGCAGGGCTGCGGCAAACGGTTCCCCGCATTGCCATTGCCTGCATATGCGGTGGACCGGCTGCTCGCAGTACACTCGCCGATATGCGCAAAACTGCGGCAATCGCTCTTCTTTTGCTCTGCTCCTCAAGCCTGACCGCACAAAAGTATGGCTGGCTGGGCACCTGGACCACCGCCAACATGCCCATGGCTCCGGATAGAGCCGCGAAACTCTCCCTTGGCACCGCACCTGTGACTTTGCGGCAGATCGTTCACATAAGCCAGGGCGGGAAACAGGTGCGGGTGCGCTTCTCAAATGAGTTTGGGACGGCCCCGCTGCAGATCACAGCGGCGCATCTCGCGTTTCAATCCACCGGATCACGCATTCTGAGGAACACGGACAACCTCTGCTCTTTGCAGGACAACCGGGCGTGACCGTGCCACCGGGAGGCGTAGTGGCCAGCGATCCCATCGTGGAGACGGTGCCGATCTTCTCGGATCTGGTCATCTCCACAGCACTCGCGGAACAGCCGATTCCGGTCATAACGCACCACGCCGCAGCCTTTGCGACCACATACATTGCGAAGGGTGACTACGTTGCCGCCGAGGAGCTCGCCTCACCGCTTCTGCCACCGCCAGGACTGACGCAGCCGAACATCGCCGCTCCCATCAC
>CALMAP010000212.1:7251-8577 GCA_937859825.1 uncultured Terriglobus sp.
CATCACCGCACCGGTTGGGCAGAAAGCTATCGTGGAAGGAACACGCCCCGCAGTGGACACCAAACCTGCAGGCCGTCGCGATGCTCCAGAGGGGCAGATACAGCGCGTCAACTCATGGTTCTTCCTGAAGGACGTGGAGGTCGATGCTGAGAAGAAGTCTTCTGCGGTGGTCTGCTTTGGAGACTCCATCACGGATGGCACGGGATCCACACCGGAGACGAACCGGCGCTGGCCTGATGTTCTCGCTCCCCTGCTGGCCGCTGGAAAACATACGGCACGCATCTCCGTGCTGAACGTTGGGATCGGCGGCAATCGCCTCCTGCACGACGGTACTGGCCCAAAAGCCAGCGACCGCTTCGACCGTGATGTGCTGACGCAACCCGGTGCGAAGTACGTGATCCTGTTGGAAGGCATCAATGATATCGGGCACGGCGGCGTGACCGCACAGCAACTGATTGACAGCATGACCGAGCTTGCTTCACGAGCGCACAGCAAAGGCCTGCAAATTTTCGGCGGGACGCTTACTCCATATCAGGGTGCGGGGTATTACACACCCAGGGGTGAGCAGACCCGGCAGACAGTAAATGCCTTTCTGCGCTCCAACACGGTCTTCGACGGCGTGATTGACTTTGACAAAGCCGTTCAGGACCCGAAAGCTCCTGAACAGTTTCTGCCGAAATACGATCACGGCGACCATCTGCATCCGTCTGATCTGGGCTATGCCGCAATGGCTCCAGCTATTTCCCTGAAACTCTTTCACCAGAAGAAGTAGTTATTTTTTTACGATGTGTATGGTTTGGTGGATGGTTTTGTAGCAGGGTACGTTTTGGGTTTGGTTGTTTTGCAGTGTTTGCCGTACGGCCTGGTTGAAGGTGACTTTTTCGGAGTTTGCAAGGAAGATCTGCGCGCCTGGGGTGTCGCATTCGGGTTCGCGTGTTGCCTGCATGCGGAAATGGGTCTGGTCGCGCAAGAGGGAGTCGCGAATGGGAAGGCCGTAGCCGGGGTACTGGTCGACCAGCCGGACGAACTGGTGTTCGTGGGTTTTGTCGCGGCTGTCCTCGAGGTCGGCCAGGTAGATCTCGCGGTTGCCTGCGAAGCTCTGCCGGGATGAGCTCGATACCGCCAGGATCGTCACTTTGACCGAATGCGGTTTGGACTGGTTCAGGAACGGCGACGGCCGCTCCGCCGGAACAGCGGCAGGCAGGAGCAGAAGGCTAAAGAGAAGGGAGAGCGCGGTCCGGAGCACGGCGGAAATACCTCAGAGCAACAGTGTAGAGGAGTGGCGGGCTACAGGGGTAGGGTTTTCCGTGTGAAGCTTTGGAGGAA
>CALMAP010000213.1 GCA_937859825.1 uncultured Terriglobus sp.
TACAGATCATTAAAATGCCATCGCAGCGCTGGTGCCTGCTGCTCTGCGTCTTTGTTGCGTGCGGCTCCACGCTGCGGGCTGAAAAGAACGAGCGACAGACATCCGCGCCCGCATTGCTATTGAGCGACCCACATTTCGATCCCTTCCGCGATCCATCCAAAGTTGTCCGTTTGAAGAACGCACCTGTCCAGGACTGGGAAAGTGTTCTGAGCGAAGCGCCCTCACTCGACGCTGCAACAGCATTCAACAAGCTGCAGGCAGATTGCAAAGAGACTGGTTTAGACGCCAACCACGATCTCCTGCTTTCAAGTTTCGACGCCGCTGCAAGATCGGGGAACAAGCCAGCCTTCGTGCTGGTCGCGGGTGATCTTGTCGTTCATCGTTTCGACTGCCGCTACCGCATACTGTTCCCAACGGACAAAGAACTGGACAGGAATTCGCTGGAGTTTGCGGAAAAGACGATCGATTATGTGGCGATGCAGCTTCGCAAGCGCTTTCCTTCCACGCCGGTATACCTCGCACTGGGCAACAACGACACGGGTTGCGCAGACTACCGCCTGGATGCTGATAGCGCCTTCCTCCGCCACACGGCAGCAGCGGTAATGGCAGGCTGGCCCCACGGTTCCGAGCGGGAGAGGACCGAAGCGGAGAAGGACTTTCAGCACTTTGGTTCGTACACCCTGACGCTGCCAACTCCCATGCAGCACACACGACTTATTGTTTTGAATGACCTCTATCTCTCCGCCGATTACAAAGGCACGTGCGCCGGTTCGGCTAATCCAGCTACGAGAGCCGAACTGCTGACCTGGACCAGAAAGCAGCTCGCCCTGGCAAAGGACCATGGCGAGAACGTGTGGATGCTGGCACACATCCCGCCTGGAGTGAACACCTATTCTACATATCTGCATGGCCGTGACGTCTGCCGCGGACAGGGTCCCACCATGTTTCTTCAGTCGCAAGCGCTGGCGGACCTGCTTGCCGAGTACGCGTCTACTGTGCGCGTCTTCATCTCAGGTCATACGCATGTTGACGAAATGCATCTGCTTGGTCGCGATGAGCAGTCACCCAGGCGTGTACCACTCAAAACCGTTCCCTCGATCTCACCCATAAGTCAGAACCCTCCGGCGTTTCTGACCGCTAAGGTTGACCTCAGGACCGCTGTGATTCTCGATTACGAGCTGCATGTAGCCTCGGCTTCGACCGGCAAGAGTATTTCATGGAGCAGTGCTTACGACTTCAACAACACTTATGCGGAGACAGGATTCGATACGAGATCCCTGCGAAACCTGTTCCAGCGGTTTGCCACGAACAACCCTGCGGACAACGGTGCGGTCCTGAACTATCAGGAACACGCAGCAACAGGCCTGCGACGACTCGGCCTGCAGGCGCTGTGGCCGCAGTACGTTTGCAGCATGCGGCATGAGAGCGCGGAAAAGTTTACCGAATGCGCATGCCCGGCATCCGCGCAGAATCCTCAGTAGGCCATGTAGTAGCCGTCGCGTTTCCGCACGGTAACTTTCGCATGGAAGAGCTCACTAAGCCGGCTATCGGTAAGCGCATCGGTCTTTAGACCATCGCTCACCACGCGTCCGTTTTGCATCATGATGACCCGGTCCACCGCGGGCACAATATCTTCCACATGATGCGTCACCAGAATCAGTCCCGTACCTTGGAGCGCAAGCCGCTGCATGGTATGGCGAAGCTCCCGTTGAGCGGCAAGATCGAGCGCATTTGAAGGCTCATCCATCAGCAGCACCCTCTGAAAGCCGTTCAGCCCGCTTGCAACAAGTGCCCGTGCGATCAAAACCCGCTTCTGCTGACCGGCAGACATCGTACCGATTGGCTGTTCCGCAACTTGCTGCGCGCCAACTTCGCTGATTGCCTGCTCCGCACGCTCACGCATCCAGGGCTCAACTGTCAGGTTGGGCCAGATCCGCGCGGATGAGAAGAAGCCGGTCAAAACCGCTTCTAGACCAGAGATTCCTAAAGCATCCCTCACCGGGGGCTCCGACGAAACCAGACCGAGCATTCGCCGTAACTGCGTAACATCCCAGCGGTTTCGCCCGAAGAGTTCGACGCGCGTCTCTGGCTTGGCCAACGGGTAGAGTTCGCACGTGAGCGTCTTAATCAAGGTAGACTTCCCGCAGCCATTCGGTCCTAGAATCGCGACACACTCGCCGGCATCGATGTTCAAACTGACATCCCGCAGTACGAGCGTTTCACCGCGCATTATCGACACGTGCTCAAGAAAAACGAAAGAGTCCCGGTTTTGTACGTTCATGCGGACGGCAGTGGCGGGATCGCAGTCTTCTCTTCCGTAAAGACTGCATCGTGCGCTACGGAACAGGAGATCGCCGCACGGTAGCCCACTTCGATATTTGCTGCCGGTTTGGCCTGACCGCGCACGCTGGCAACGAATGCGCTGCAACAAGCAAGAGTTGGATCGACGTAAGTGACCTGGACCTTATCACCGGGCCCGCGGTAAGGCATTTCATTACCGGTGCTATAGCTTGCGCCCGTCTCGACACCATGTTCGACAACGGTGGCATTCACCTCTTTCGGCAATGGCTTCTTCTTCTCGTAGTAGAAGACCGCATCTTCGATGGTGAACTGCACGCTGCCTTCGGTGCCGTAGACCCAGAATTCGTTCCCCTGCTTGGCGTTGTCCGTAAGCGAACTGAATACCATGCGCTTGCCACCGTCATAGAGGAAGGTGCATTGGGTGTTGTCACCTACGCTGCGACCGTCGCGATGGCGGACGATGCTGTTGGTCCCGAGTACATGAGTAGGCTGACCGCCAAAGATCCAGTTCGCCAGGTCGATGTGGTGCACACCAAGTTCTGTAACCAAGCCGCCGGATGTCTCACGATAGAGGCGCCAGTTGATCAGGTGCTCGAGCTTCTTATCAGGATCTGGTTTTGGAACGGGTCTGCGCCAGTCATTGTTGCGATGCCAATATGCATACACGTGCGTAGGCTCACCGATTTCACCTTTCCGGATGCGCTCCATGCTGGCGAGTATCCATGGCGCGTAGCGATATTGGTGCCCCACCTGCAATACACTTTTGCTCTTCGCCGCAGCGGTATAGATGGCGTGGCAATCATCCACAGTGAAGCCGACAGCCTTTTCGCAGTACACAGGTTTGTCCGTCGCCAGCACGGCCAGCAGATGTTCGCGATGGAGTGCAAGCGGGCTTGCAATCAGGAAAGCGTCGACATCCTGTCGCGCAATCAGTTCGCGGTAGTCCTTCGTCTTGAAGAGCGCATGGCCTGCGACTGCCTCAGCCTGGGCAAATCGAGGTTCGTACACATCGGCCACGCCCGCCACTTCTACGCCGGGTACATGCAGCATCTGCCGCAGCACCTCTTTACCGCGGCTGCCCGGTCCGATCACACCTAACTGGATACGATCGTTCAACGCCTTTGGTGCTGCAAGCGCGTTTGTTTCCCGCGACAGGGCTCCAGCTACGGCCGTAAGCGTGCTTGCCTGGAGAAATTTACGACGGTCCATTTACTTACCCTTCTGCTCACAGAAATTCGGTGCGATTGGCGCATTCCATCGTATCGCGGTGCACACACGATGCGCGTCGGTGCCCGTGACGATCAGCGCGCGGCTCCGCGGAAGCGCAC
>CALMAP010000214.1:0-2961 GCA_937859825.1 uncultured Terriglobus sp.
AGTCCCTGCAGGTCAAGTCCGGGCCAGCGGAGCTGGTCCAGTCCGCAATCGATGCAGTCAAGCAGTGGACTTACAAGCCTTTTCTGCTGAACGGCAATCCGGTCGAGGTAGATACCAACATCACCATCAACTACTCTCTCTCGCAGTAAAGTCCGGGGCCTACATTGGCCAAGGTGGGGGGAGCAGCGCCCTTCAAGGCCGCTGAAATCAGACGAAGGAGAAGGCCTTCAACCCTGGAAAGCTCGGCAGCAAGCCAGCCCTGAAAGGCAGACCGCTGAACCACCAGGTCGTGGGCTAACGGCCCCACGCTCCCTCCACGGC
Source organism: uncultured Terriglobus sp. (assembly GCA_937859825.1). Taxonomy (GTDB): domain Bacteria; phylum Acidobacteriota; class Terriglobia; order Terriglobales; family Acidobacteriaceae; genus Terriglobus. The sequence continues at coordinate 322 of CALMAP010000214.1, forward strand.
CCTTCGCTGCTAATGCGCGCCCATTTGCTCCGGTTCGATCTTCGCGTTCTTTGGCGGCAGGCGCATGATCCACACCAGCGGAGACAGAATGACCAGAACGCACGCAAGAAGGGCAAAGGCATTCTTGTAGGCCAGCATGTTGGCCTGTGCATTCAACTGCTGATACATCTGCGCCAGCGCCAGGGGCTGCGCCGCGCCGAAGCTGGTGTGGGCCGCGCCCGCGAACTGCTGGATGTAAGCCGTGACGGCGTAGCTGCCAGCGGTTACGTTGGCAGCAAGCGCGGTAGAGTGCACCTGCGCTGAGCGCGCGAGGAACGTCGTAAGCAACGCGGTCCCGGCCGAGCCGCCGATGTTGCGTGCAAAATTCGACAGCGACGAGATCTGGTTGCTCTTGTCGCGCGGCACGCCCACGTAGTTCAGCGTGCTGATCGGGATAAAGATGAACGGCAGGCCGATCACCTGCAGCATGCGCCACCACGTGACCGTGCCGAAGCTGCTGTAAAGATCAAGCCGCGTCAGGTTATAGAGACCCGCCGCCACGGCGAGATAGCCGAGCATTACGGTCAGCCGAGGGTCGCTCTTGCCCAGCGTGCGTCCCGCCACGGCCATGAACACCATCATCACCAGACCAGCAGGCGACAGCACCTTGCCGGCGTTCTCCGCCGTATAGCCAAGCAAACCTTGCAGGTACTGCGGGATCAGCACCGTTGAGCCAAACAGGACCATGCCGAGAATCAGTTGAAGAAATACCGCTGTGCCGAAATTGCGATTCTTTAACAGCTTCAAATCGACGACAGGGTCCTTATGGTTCCACTCCCAGAAGACGAAAAAGATCAGCGTGCACAGCGCGAGAATGGCGGTGGTCTGGATCTCGCGGGAGCCGAACCAGTCCTTCTCCTGGCCCTTATCGAGTGTGAACTCCAGCAGGCCCACGCCGATCGCGACGGAGATGAGGCCGGTGAAGTCCACCGGGTCTCGCCGCTTGGTGCGCTCCTGCAGCTCCGGCGGGTCTTCCACCATGCGATTGGTGAAGAAGAGCGACAGCAGCCCGATCGGCAGGTTGATAAAGAAGATCCAGTGCCAGTTGTAGTTGTCGGTGATCCAGCCACCGAGCGTAGGGCCGATGGCCGGCGCGATTACGACAGCCACCCCATAGAGGGCGAAGGCCTGCCCACGCTTTTCAATGGGAAAGGTATCGGCCAGAATCGCCTGCTCGCTGGGCGCGAGGCCACCGCCGCCAAGGCCCTGCAGAATGCGCGCAAAGATCAGGAACGGCAGCGATGGCGCGAAGCCGCACAATACCGAACACGCGGTAAACATGACGACGCATGTCATGTAAAAGCGCTTGCGTCCGAACCGGTTTGAGAGCCAGCCGGAGATGGGCAAAATCACCGCTGACGCGACCAGGTAGCTGGTCAGAACCCACGTCGCTTCCTCCTGTGACGCACCTACGGAGCCGGCGATGTGAGGCAGCGCGACATTGGCAATGGACGTATCCAGCACCTCCATGAACGTAGCCAGTGTGACTGTAAGCGCGATGAGCCACGGATTGTGGCTCGGCTTCCAGTGTGGCGGTTCGTTCACGGACGTGGGCGTTGAAGGCATATCAGGGTACTGATACAGTGTATCAGGGCACTGATATGGATTCAGACAAGCGCACCAGGGTCGCAAAGAAAGCTGGCAGGCGCGAACAGGAGCTGCGCAGCAAGGAACTCATGCGCGATTTTCTGCTGGGCTATCGTGACTGGATGGAGATTGCCCTGCGCCGGGAGAAGCTGACCCTGCCGCAACTGCGGATGCTGAACGCGGTGGCGGAAAGCGGCGGCCAAAGCGCCGCGTCCATCGCGCGCACCTGCCAAGTAACGCCGCAAACCCTGCAGGCCATGCTGCAGCGCGCCGTGCGGGAAAAGTGGATCGTGCGTCGCCACTCTGAGCAGAACCAGCGCATTCTTGCCGCTTTGCTTACGCCACAAGGAAAGGCAATCCTGGCCCGGGGCAAGGCGCTGTCGGATGAACTTAGCGCACTGATATGGAAGGGCACCAACGCCGCTCGCCTGCGGGAGTGCAACGAAGTCCTGGAGCTTGGGGTTGAGAGCCTTCGGGCAGCAGTGGAAGAACAGAGCAAAACAGCTCCGCGCGGCTTCCGGTCGAAATGACAGTTCTGTAGGGTTCCGAAGAGATTGCTAGACCGACCCGTCCCGTCGGTACTCTCCGCTCTTGCCGCCACTCTTGCTAAGCAGCACCACCTCGCGAATGCGGATGCCCTTGTCTAGCGCCTTGGTCATGTCGTAGACGGTAAGCGCGGCAACGGCCGCGGCAGTCATGGCTTCCATCTCCACACCGGTGGCTGCGGTAGTCGCCGCGGTAGCACGAATGCGGACGCCGCCTCCCGTGTGCAGCAGAGCGGCGGGATGCACAACGATCGCCTCCACATCGATAAAGGAGAGCGGCAGAGGGTGACACATGGGTATCAACTCGGCGGTCTTTTTCGCGGCCATGATGCCGGCAAAGCGTGCCACTTCGAGCGGGTTGCCCTTGGGGGTCTGCGGCAGCGCCGCGAGCACATCCGCGTTCAATTCCACGAAAGCTTCGGCCACGGCCTCGCGACGCGTGGAGGCCTTGCCGCTCACGTCCACCATG
>CALMAP010000214.1:2971-5740 GCA_937859825.1 uncultured Terriglobus sp.
CCGTCGCGCTGGGCCTCGCCTGCCTCGTCGTAATGCGACAGCCTCGTTTGCGGGTGCGAAGAAGAGGTTTTGCTCACACGTCACCTCCGCGCATGAGCAGCGCGCCTGTGCCAAGCAGAAGTAGGTCGCCGGCGATCCAGGGCCAGAGAGGACCGGGAAAATGGTAGTGGTACAGCCTGCCCTGCAGTGCCAGGTACACCGTCAGCACCAGCAGCGACGGTGCCAGCACCGCAATCCCTGCCAGCACCTTGCCCGCGCGTACCCGCTTTTCAGAAGCGTTGTTAGCCATGCTCTTAGCAGCGTACCTACGCGGTCACGTGCAACGCAATCGCGCATGGTGGTGGTTCAGAATGTGGTCCCGTACAGGTCCGCTCGTCGTGCGTTTCCGCTCGTTACCGCGTTTGTGCCTGCTTGTGCTCTGTCGTAGAAGCACAGAGATCTATTTCGCCGCACCCTCTGCATGTGACACCATAACCGGCATGGCAATTTCAGATGCGGGTAGCAACATCGTCCATTGCGTGCTCTATCGCGACGCCGAGAGAGGCATCGAATGGCTGGAACATGCGCTAGGGTTTGTGCCGCGCGTGGTGTACCGTGAGCCTTCCACAAACGTGATCGTGCATGCGGAACTCACGTTGGGCAGCGATGCTGCAGCGACCGGCATGGTGATGATTGGCACCGCAGGTCACAACCCTCGGACGGCAGCATGGAACAAGCAGCCGGACGAAGCAGGCGGAGTGACCGCTGGAGCCTACCTTATGGTTGCAGACTGCGGGCCGGTGTATGCGCAAGCTGCGACCGCTGGGGCCGAGATCCTGCTGCCTCTAGAGACCATGTCGTACGGCGGCCAGGCTTTTACCGTGCGTGACCCTGAGGGACACATCTGGTCTGTCGGCGAATACAATCCGTGGACTGTCGAACACAGCGAGGGTTGAGCTTATTCGCGGTGCGGATGCTTCGCGGTGCGCAACCCATGCTTGCCCGTAGTGAACTCCAGCGCAAGCTGCAGGTGATATTCGGCAAGTGCGGCGTCACGGTGATTGCGGTAACGCTCGGTAAGCGGTGCCTTCCTGCCGTGAACGCGGGCCGAAAGCATCTCCAGCATGACCCAGTCATGCCATAGGCCACCTGCCTCCTGAAGATACTCGAATCTGTCCGCCAGTTTCCGTGCGAACGACGACCCTTCCGGAAGGCTTTCTGCCATGTAGCGGCACTGCTTTGCGGCCTTGCGCAGATCGTGCAGGGTCGGCTCATCCAGATGCTGCAGGCGCTGCAGCGCATGGGAACGATTGGGGTGCTTGTCCATGTGCAGCACGCGCGCGCTCTGTGCTGCAAACCACGCCTGGATGCGTTCACTCAGGTCGGCAGGCGTAAAGACATTCCGTTTGCGCTCTCCCGGTTCCTCGACAGAAATCACCTGCAGCATGGCGCGCAAGGCAAGGCTTAACGACTCGCTTTCCGCACGCAAGGTGCCTTCCAGATCCGCGGCCTCCTGCTTGCGGCGCTTCAATAGCTTCTTTAGCAACCTGCGTGCCTCTTTGCGGATCTGGTCGCCACGCGTGCCGTCGTGTACGGCAGCGCTGTCGGGCATGTCTGCGACGATGGTGTCAGCCTGCACGTCCAGGTCGCGCACGTTGGCCGCGGCACGGCGCACGCGGCGCAGCAACCGATGCACCTCAGCCGCTTCGCGTGTGTGTTCCGGCAGTCCCGGCAGTTGCTCCAGCAACACCAGTTGGGCTTCCACACGTCGCGTGGTGGTGCGCAGCTTGTGCACGGGCGCTTTGTCTGCCGCGGTTTGTGCTACCAGCATGGCACTGTCAAGGGCCTGCGCCTGATCTTTCAGCAGATCGATCGCCTGTATCGTGTTCGCCACAACGGTATAGATGCGCGGTGCGAAAATACGCTGCCGTGTTGGGCATGACAGATGTCATCGCACGCCGGTGAGCGGCGAAGGCTTACCGTATGCAACATGCCACTACTCTGAAGGTGAGAGGGCAGCAAGGATGGCCAATACCGCAGGAAGAAATCAGGAACCAGCCAGGCTGGTCGGGGTGACGCACCGCTACGGCACGCATCTCGCGCTGAACAGCCTGTCGCTCGAATTAAAGCGCGGCGAGGTGGTCGCGCTGCTTGGGCCCAACGGCGCAGGCAAGACCACCGCAATCAAGCTGCTGCTTGGGCTGTTGCAGCCTGCAGCGGGAAAGGTCTCGGTCTTCGGCGGGAACCCGCGCGAGGCCCGCACACGGGAGCGCATCGGCGCCATGCTGCAGGTCGCGAAGATGCCGGAGACTTTGCAGGTGCGGGAATTTCTCGATTTGTTCCGCAGCTACTACCCCAAGCCGCTGCCGCAGGCGCAACTCATCGAAGCCGCAGGCCTGAAGGCAATCCAGAAACGTGAGTTCCGCGAGTTGAGCGGCGGCCAGAAGCAGCGGCTGCTGTTTGCACTCGCCTTGTGCGGGGACCCCGATCTGGTCTTTTTGGATGAGCCCACGCTGGGCATGGACATCGAGACCCGGCACTCCCTCTGGGCGCAGGTACGCGGGCTCTCGGCGCGCGGCAAAACCGTCCTGCTGACGACACACTATCTTGAAGAGGCAGACACGCTGGCCGACCGCATCGTGGTAATTGCGAAGGGCAATGTGATTGCCGAAGGCACGCCCACTGAGATCAAGGCACGCGCCACCGGCAGAAAGATACGTTGCGTTACGTCACTGCCGCAGGACACGCTGAAACGCATGTCTGGCGTGTCGCGTGTGGAGTATGTCGGCA
>CALMAP010000215.1:0-4752 GCA_937859825.1 uncultured Terriglobus sp.
CCGCGCGGGCGACTTTTCTCCCTCGCCGGGGCCGGTCTACATGCCCGGCACGACAGCAGCACCGGGGACGCGCACACCGCAGTACGCCGGTAACCGCATTACCTCCGGCCTTGACCCGGCAGCAGTGAAAATCCTCGCGCTTATGCCGCTGCCCAACGTCACCGGCACACTGGACCAGGTAAACGGCCGCTATACCAGCAACTACGTGCAGCAGAACACCACCTCGCCCGACCAGACGCGCGCGGTCGGCCGCGTGGACTGGGCAGCGTCCGAGACGGACCGTCTCAGCTTCAACGTCTATCGTTTCATCAGCAAGTCGCCCAACCCTGTCGTCTACAATGTGCCGCTTCTGAACACGAACTTCGACTGCTCCTGCTCGAGCGCATGGCTTGGCTCGATCCAGTACACGCGCACCTGGACGTCGTCGCTGGTGACGGACGCGAACATGGGCTTCTTCCGCAATGATGTGCGCCGTAATCCTCCGGGATTTGGACTGGGCGCATCGGCGGCACTCGGCATTGCAAGCCTGCCGCTGGATGAGACCCCGCAGATCACCATTAACGGGTACAACAACATCGGCGCGGACACCAACACCAACCAGATCAATATCACCAACACGTTCAGCCCGTATCTCACGATCACGAAGACCTTTCGCGAGCACACCTTCCGCTTTGGCGCGTCCCTGCGCAAGAACCAGTTCAACAGCTTCAATCCGTCTGGTAGCCCGAACGGTTCCATCAGCTTCAACGGCACACAGACGAACCACGGCGCTACTGGCAATGCGACCACCGGCCTTGCCGACTTCCTGACCGGCAAGATCAGCACGGCGAACTACCAGCTTCCGCAGCCACCCACCGGCCGCCGCAACTGGAACCTCGGCTTCTTTCTTCAGGACGACTGGAAGCTGACGCCCCGCCTGACCGTGAATGCCGGCGTGCGCTATGAGTACGAGGCACCGCTGAAGATCGCGAACAACGTGTACTCACGCTTCGATCCGAACACAGGCCTGATCCTGCGAGCAGGCGTGAACGCATCGGAATCGTTGAACGTGAAGACGGCCAAGGCAGATTTCTCGCCGCGCGTCGGCTTTGCCTTCAGCGTCGATAACAAAACGGTTATCCGTGGCGCGTTCGGCACCTTCTACGGCACCATCTTCCAGAACCTGGGCGGACAGATCGCGTACCCCGGCTATGACCAGACACAGACCTCAAACGCGCTGGGTACGGCCGTGCCTCAGCCCTTCTCACTAAGCCAGGGATTGCCGCTTACGCTCACGCCGGACCTGACCGCATCGTTCGCGGCAATCCCTTCCCCTACTGACACCACCCGCGCGCCCAACCCTTACACCGTCGGCGGCTTAAGCTTTGACATGCTCTCACCCATGCCGATGGTGCAGCAATGGACCCTGGGCGTACAGCGACAATTGCCGCTGGCCGTAACGATGGAAGTGAACTACGTCGGCAACCACTCGCTGCACCTGCCGTACAACATTCCCGTGAACCTGGTCCCTCTTGCACAGGCGAACGCAGTTACGCTGGCCAACACCACCGCAGCGACACAGCTGGTGAAGCAGTTCCCTGCGCTGCAGACGTTCAGCGTGTTGCGGCACGTGGGCATGTCGAATTACAACTCACTGCAGGTGAATGCACGGCGGCAGTTCAACGCAAGGCTGAAGATCCTGTCGAGCTATACCTACGCCAAGGCGCTGGACGACGGCTCGACCATCTATAACTTCTCCGCTCCCAACGGCACGGCAAACGCGCAGTACACCGGCATCGACTCACTGCGGAAGAGCGACTACGCGGTCGGCAACATCGACCTTAAGCACCGCGTGAACGTGGCCCTGCAATACACCACCGGAGGACCGAAGTGGGTGCGCGGCTTTAACATCTCTCCTGCCTTTGTCGGTCAGACGGGTCTGCCGGTCAACATCACCCAGAACAACATCTTCCCGAACGTAACGCAGCAACGCCCGAACGGCCGCGTGCAGGACGTGATCGTCAAACCGTACTTCGATGGCGCTGCGCTACGTTATTTCCGTAAGGTAGACCAGACGGCGGTTGGCCCGCAGGCATTTCCACTTACCCCGAGCGGCCCCATCTACGCGACGGTTAACGGCACACGCACACGCATCCTGGATTCAGCATTGGGCAACCTGCCGCGTGACGTAGCCCGCTCTTTCGGTATCGTGCAGTTCGACGCGTCAGTGTCGAAGACCATCCCTCTCTACAAGGAACTGCAGTTCCAGCTTCGTGTGGATGCCTTCAACGTGCTCAATCATACGAACTTCAACGCTCCAAACGGATCGCTCACCGCCGCCGCGGACCTGGTACCCGGAACCGCCGCGACCTATGTGCCGGACTTCCGCGCCGGCTCCAACGGCTTCGGTCAGATCACCAGCGCCCAGTCACCGCGTAATCTGCAGTTGCAGGGCAGGTTTACGTTCTGATCGCACCATTCCATAGGAGCGTTTGCAGAGTACATCACGTGCGTGGTGTACTCTGCGGACGCTCCGATCCAACTCGCCACAAACTTCCAAGTCAGGAATTCCATGTACAAGATCATGTACAAGATGTTGTTCGCGGCCCTGTGCTGTCCCTGTGCCGTGTCCTCGCCGGCACAGATACGTTCGCCCTGGAGCGGTCATCCCGTTACGCTGACCGATGCTCCGGCTGCATGCCCTGCCCTGCCGGCAGTGGGTCCTGACCTTGTGATGGACGGCTTCTACCGTCTCGACGATCCCACGCACTCGATCGTGGACCCTGCGCGCATGAAGGCCTACGCCGATGCTGCGCGGCCATCCAAGTCCGCGGCGCAGATGATCGTGAGCGAGGCTGACACATACCGCACCACAGGCTCCCGTGCCGCTGCGCAATGCACGCTAAAGATGATTGCCTCACTCGCCTCGCAGCATGCAATGACGGGTCGCATGTCGTCTTCGCAGTCGTACTACGTTCAGGGCTGGCTCGCAGGTGCGATCGCTGTCGCTTATCTCAAGGTGAAGGACTCCGGACTGAACACCTCGGAGCAGGACAAGGCCATTGCCGCATGGCTGCAGCAGCTCGGCAAGGCCACACGCGACTGGTACGACACCGCATCGAAGAAGCATCCTGAGGGCAACAATCACCTGTACTGGGCAGGTATGGAACTAGCTGCCATTGCCGCAGTCGCAAACGATCGCGAAGACCTCAAATGGGCTTACGCCGCTTACCGCAACGGCATCGCACAGATTGCTTCAGACGGAACGCTGTCTCTGGAGATGGCACGTGGCAGCAAGGCACTCCACTATCACCTGTACGCACTAGCGCCGCTGGTAATGATTGCGGAGTTCGGCGAAGCCAACGGCACAGATCTTTTCAGCGAGCGCGATGGCGCATTGCGCAGGCTGGCAGCGGTTAGCATCGCGCAGACGCAGAATCCGGCGATGTTCCAGCAGCGCACGGGTGTCGCACAGGAAAACGGCAAGCCCTTAAACGGAGACCAGATAGGCTGGGCACCGCCTGTTGCGGCAAGGTTCCACATTCCGGGTCTGGAGAACATGATTCAGAGTGCGCCGTCACTCAGCGTCTTTTACCTTGGCGGTCTACCACCGGCTTGAGTAACAATGCTTCTCGTTGCCCTTGCCTGATCGTTGCTGCGGGCAGTTCGCCTTCGCTGATCTATGGAAGTGCTTAAATCTTACTGTTGCTTCAGCCTGACCTGGGTCAGCTGGTTCCTTAGTCTTTCCACTACCCGCGGGTATGTGTCTGCGAGGTTGTGCTGCTCATAAGGGTCGCGTCTTAAGTCATACAATTCCACGGGTGCATTCGGCATAGGCTTCTGGTTCCAAAAGCGCATCGCGTTGTCTGTCGAAGGGGTCTCCTGCGGAGACCCGGCCCGGGGCCGCGTGGCGGGGTGCGGCGCCCGGTCGACCAGCTTCCAATTGCCTTCCACGATGGCGAGAACATCAGCCTCTTCCACCAATGACGGGCGCCCAACGCCGGACTGCCCCAGCATCGCAGCCAGCAGGTTGCGGCTGTCTATGGGCCTTCCATTCGGAAGCGGTTGGCGGACGAGCGCAGCAAGGCTTGCCAATAGATCAACCTGACTCATCAACGCGTCGGAGCTTCCCTGCCTCACATGGCTCTTCCAGCGAACGAGCATAGGCACACGGGTGCCACCCTCCTGAATGGAGTACTTCCCACCGCGCCAGGGGCCTGCCGGTCGATGCGCCCCGATCTTGCGGTCAGAGCCATCGTCGTAGCCGTCGTTCACGACAGGTCCATTGTCTGACGTGAAAAGGACAAGCGTGTTCTCTTCAAGGTGCAGGCGCTTCAGCGTGTCGAGCACCTGCCCTACGCTCCAATCCAACTGCGAGATCACATCGCATCGCGCGCCGCATGCGTTCTCACCCGCGAACGGTTTCGCCGGCGCACGGGGTACGTGAATGTCACTGGGTGTGAAGTACAGCAGGAACGGTTCGTTCTGATGCTTTTCAAGAAATTCCACTGCCTTAGCGGTAAAGGTGGACGCGATGTTTTCATCGACCCACCGCGCGGACTTACCGCCACTCATGAACCCGATACGACTGATCCCGTCCACGATGGTGCCGTCGTGACCTTCGCTCAACTTCATTTTCAGCAGCTCCGGGTCTTGCTTTCCCGTAGGTTCCGCGCCGACCTTCGTGGTGTAAGAAACAGAGATCGGATCGGACAGATCAAGGTTCACCACGTGATGGTCATGGACGTAAACCGTGGGCACACGGTCTGCTGT
>CALMAP010000215.1:4762-6249 GCA_937859825.1 uncultured Terriglobus sp.
CGGATCTCACCGTTCCAATCAATCGAACCGTCGCCAAGTCCGATGTGCCACTTCCCTACCAGACCCGTTCGATAACCAGCAGACTTGAGCACAGAAGCAATCGTCGGCTGTGCAGGGTCAATCAAGAGCCGGGCGTCACCCGGCAGAATGCGGACATCATCCTGCCGCCACGCATAACTTCCTGTGAGCATGGCGTAACGTGATGGTGTGCACGTTGCAGCATCCGAGTGCGCGTTGGTGAAGCGCATGCCGTGCTGGGCCAGGGAATCGATACGAGTCGTATGAACTGCCGTAGCACCATAGCAGGAGAGGTCGCCATAACCCACGTCGTCCGACAGAATGACCACCACATTCGGCTTGGCTTTCCTATGCTGCGAGGCCGCGTCTCGTGGGAACATGCAACTGGCTGCCGGCAGTAAAGACAGGAACTCTCTTCTGTTCACAGAACCTCCGCTTGCTGCCCAATTTTCAAATCATTCTCCGATAAGAACGCGTTACATCTACGCACAAGGAACTTGTGGAAGCGAATCGCTACAACCGGCAACGACGCCTGCGGCTGCCGATCTCGATACGAACTGGCATCTATCCATTAGTTCGACAATACCTGCTGCGTCGCAGCTTTGCGCTATCTTTCCTCAAGTACGAGTGTGCCTGACACTTCCCTATCCAACACCCACCATTGCCCTTCTCGATGAGCAGCCACGGGCTGGTTTGCCGCTCGTAGCTCTACCGAGCCTGGCAGGACGGGTAACTTGACCTTGGCTCTCATTCCCGCTGGCAAAGCGAGCCTTACTTGCAGATTTTTACCCGCAGTCCAACGGATTGAAATTCCACCGAGCGGTGTGGGGATCTTACCTTCAGCGTGTTGCAGGCCACTCAGGTGGGGCTGAACAAGCGCAACACGCCAACCCGGTACGAGGGGCTGCAGACCAAGAACGAATCGTGGCAGCAAGTTAGCCGGAGCCGCACCCCATGCATGGTTCCAATCCTGGTTTGGTTTGTATGTTTGGTTTGTATTTCTGGTCCCATGCCTCCCACGTAATGGTCGTGCCGGACTCCACCATGTGCTTCCAGCTTCGGTCACCGTCCGCGGTTATCAGGTGCAGCGCCGCTGCATCTTCTCCGTTCTCGAACAGGCCTTCAAGAAAGTACTGCGCCGCGTAGACAGATGCAGCCATCCCGCGGTGAACCAGCCACTGAGCAACGTACATGCGCTCGTGAGCGGGCACAAGGCCAAATGCAAGCGGAAAAAGATTTGCATGAACGGAGTTGTGCTCTGTCCCCACCCCATCGCGGTAAAGGTGACTTACCGGGCTGAAGAGCACCTTTTGAAAACTTGCAAGACCTGCGCGCTCTTGTTCGGCGTACTGCCGGGCATCACTCTGCTTGCCCAAAGCTGAGGCAAGCTCGCCCATCTCCTGAAGCGCGCGCAGATGAAAGGCATTCACGACGGTATTCACACCCGTGAACATATAGCCGTCGCGTTC
>CALMAP010000215.1:6259-7041 GCA_937859825.1 uncultured Terriglobus sp.
GTCCACGATGTCAGCGTGGCGTTGCTGTTCGGGTGAACTTGTTACCAAGCCATCCGGGCCAACGCGCTCGTTGAGTAGCTTGCTCTTCAGTACCTCGTAGTGGTTCTTTAGCCACGTCAGATCGCCTGTCTCCATCCAGTCTGCATGGACGATAAAGACCATATGGGGCGGCCACTCCGAAGGCCACGTGGGCAGTTTCACTAGGCGATCGAAGGTGGCGCGCGGCATGGCAGGATTGGCGTTGCCCGCGTAATAGCCCAGCTGATTCAGGTATGCGTCGGCCTCGTAAGCGAGGCGCTCGCGGTCACCATCTACAAAGACGCCTGCGAAGGTGGTCGCCTTCATGGAGTAATGACTCAGATCCCAAACTCTATCGAGCATGGGATCGGAAGAATGAAAGGTCGCAGCATCGTCTGACCAGGTGCGATCGAATACGGCACGCCGCGAAAGTTCGCCCGCGCGTAACTCGGTGGGCCAACCTTCGATTTCTACCCAGCGGAAGGGCGTAAGCACCCCCCATGCAGCGGGCGTCAACACCGCAGGGTATTTTGTATTGCGACGGTCCACTGGAGGCATGACAACGATACTGGTTTGCGCTTTGAATGCAACCTTGACTTCGCTGTACCGGACAGTGCCGGGCGGTTGCGTATCGATCCGCCCGTCCTTCAACACCTCACCGAAGCGTACCGTGATCGGGCTAGAAGATATTCCTTGTGCAGGTGGCTTCAGAAGAAAATTGCCGAATGCCACCCGCTCGAAGTCCACAAGAAACGTTCCGGGAG
>CALMAP010000216.1 GCA_937859825.1 uncultured Terriglobus sp.
GTGTGGTTCCGGGCGGAAACGGCAGCGGGAATGACGAAGGGAGCACGGCATGGCAGCAGGCGAAGTAAATTTCGACGACCGTCTCAAACAGCGAATTGGGCGTCCTTCCCGAGTTGAAAGCGTGGCGATCCGGTTCACAGAAGACGAGTTGGCGACCCTGGAGAACTCTGCTCAGGAGAAGGCGACAACGCTTCGAGAATGGGGGCGGGAGGTGCTTTTGCGCGAAGCCCGCAACTCACGCGGAGACGCGCTCTTCACTGAGATTGTCGCCACGCGGATGCTCCTGAATCTCGTGCTGAAACCTCTCGCCTGCGGCCAGGTAATAACCGCCGAGGAGTTCAGCGGCGTGCTCGCAAGCGTGCGGACGACCAAACACAAAGCAGCAACGGATGTGATGCAGCAATACGCAGCCGCCGAATTGAAGGAGCGTTAGGAAATGGCAACGCAATGGGGACGTAAAGAGACAGTTATCTGGCCTCCACAGGTGCCGATCTACACCATCGGCACGATGATTCTGGCTGTGCCAATCCTTATGAGCCTGCTTGTCGGCATGTACTGGATGAAGCCGTTTCTGGCCCGCGAGTATACCGGCGACTACCTCAAGAGCGCAGCCGGGGCGCAGTTCAAGATGCACAATTCTTTCCGGTTGATCTTCGTCCAAGGAGGCAAGCGAGCCCCCCGCGTAGCCCAACCGGAGGATTTCGTTCCAGGCTCTACGACCCTTCCAAACGGCAAGGTGCTGAGGGTCCAGTTGTCACCCGAGACGACCGCTCAGGGGTACACCACTTTCGTCCGGGGACCGGAGCGCAAGATTGCAGACGACGCCCTGTATGGATGGTTCAAAGCCGCGATCTTCGGCGGCGACGACATTTTGAGTGCCTACGGCCCAGCGTTGGCCGAGGCTGGCGGCGTCGTGATCTTTCTCCTCTGTTTCGCGGTGCCCTTGGACTTCAAACGTGGCAAGCGGATGAAGTATGGACGGCTGCTGCGCGGGCCTGTGATGTCGGCTCCCAGGCAGTTTAACGAGATTCTAAAAGGTGAGGGTCTGGGGATTCCGACCAATGAAAAGAACGTCATCATTCGCCTTCCGTTGGAGGCAGAAGCGAAACACGTTCAGGTTATGGGAGACACCGGCGTGGGCAAGTCTACGCTCCTGCGGCAGATGCTAAGTCAGATCGAGGACCGCAAAGAATCGGCCATCGTGTACGACCCCGCAGGGGAGTTCATCCAGCGTTTCTACCGTGAAGACCGGGGCGATGTCATCCTGAATCCCCTTGACGCACGCTCCTCTTATTGGTCTCCCGCCTCCGAGCTGCGGAACCCCGCCGAGGCCCGGACCATCGCCGCATCCTTGTACCAGCCAGCAGATGGCAAGCCCGGTGAGTTCTTCACCGAGACGCCGCAAAAGATCTTCGCTCACCTAATGAAGTACCGTCCCTCGGTCCAGGATTTGATTACGTGGATGTCAAACCCGGATGAGATTGACCGTCGAGTGGAAGGGACGGAGCTGGAGCAGTTCATTGGCAAAGACTCTCCAGACCAGCGGAACGGCGTACTCGGTTCGTTGGGCTTGATTGCCGATAGTTTCCGTCTTTTGCCAACCAAAGAACAGACCGGGAACAGGGAATGGAGCGCGACGGCATGGGCCGACAAACGCGAGGGTTGGATATTCCTCACCGGCACCGAGGCCGAGCAGGAAGCGCTTCGGCCTCTTCACTCTCTCTGGATCGACTTGCTGATTCTCCGCCTGCTCACTCTGCCCAAGCCAGGGCAGAAACGGGCATGGTTCGTCCTTGACGAGCTGGCCACCCTGCAACGCCTACCGCAATTCCACAGCGCGTTGACCAAGGGACGCAAGAGCGACAATCCCATCATCTTCGGCTACCAGGGCAAGGCCCAGCTAGAGGTGATTTACGGCCATCTCGCAGAGGTGATGCTGTCCCAGCCAGCGACCAAGTTCGTGTTGAAGACTGCCGAGCCGAAAGCTGCAAAGTGGGCTTCCGAGCTAATCGGAGACATCGAGATTGAGCGCGTTCGAGAGACCGTAGCGGACGGCAAACGGGCGGGAAAAAGCTTCACCATGGATCGGCAGATAGAGCCGCTCGTAATGAGCTCGGAAATCCAGGGACTTGAAGACCTCCACTCGTTTATGAAGCTGGGAAACAACGTCACACGGTTCAGTTTTCCCCATATGGACCGGCCCCTAAT
>CALMAP010000217.1 GCA_937859825.1 uncultured Terriglobus sp.
CGTGCGTCCCGGCCCACGGCGTTGCCCAGCAAAAAGCCTTTGTTGGTGTTGCCATCACGGTATTGGTTGTTGATGAAAAAGCGTGTGCCGATGTCCTCGTCCTCACTCAGTTCCTGGGAGCTTGCCATTTCAAGTCGCAGGTCGGTGTGGGCCATGTACGGCACGCGCGAGAGATAGACTCCCGGGCTCCACGCCACCCGGCGCGGCGCGGCAAGTGGATTTAACTCGTCATCCGCGTAGGCGTCGGCATACACGGTCACGAACTGGGTCAGGCCGGGCACGTGCAGACGAAAGTCGAAACCGCTCTTGCGATCGCCTGGGTCACGGCGGTCGCCATAGAGAAAGTTGCTGCCGGTGGAGTTTGCGCTGAAGAAGTTATCCTTGAGCGTACCCAGCGTCATGGGATGCCCGACACCCCAGAGGATGGACCACCGTGTCGCGCCCATCTCGAGATAGCGTCCAAGGGTCAATTCGAGCTTTTGCCCATTGAAGTAGGGCCTCGAAGGGCGCTGATGGCCTGAAAGTTTGCCGAAGACCAGGTCAAACCGATACGTGCCCAGTGCAGGCACCAGTGGAAACGGGTGCGGTCGCGTGGAGACGAATCGCAAATTGTATGTGGGCTCCGCATTACTGGAGAACGACCACGGCCCCATCTTGGTCGGCCCCCAAAAAATTTCCTGCTTGCCGAAGGAAAGCTGCGTTCCGGCAAATGCCACACCGGCGTAGAGGTCGAGCGGTCGCTGTCGCACGTAGGCAGCCACTGCCGTGGAAGGCAGGATGATGGCGGACGGTGACGTAACGCTCAGGTCTCCAAAGCGAGAGTTGTCGAGCATATTAAAGAGGCTTGCCCGCGCGGCGGTCACCGCTGGCGAACCGGGGCTGGTCTGCATCTCCTGTCGAACGTGGAAGAAGAACCGGCCGGCCTGCATGCGGCCCGAGTACCCGGCAACCGCCATGGACCCGCGCCCCAACGGGCGGCCGTAGTCGTTCCACCAGGTCTGGCCGAAGTGGAAGCCGTCCGCGAGTGCTGGGCCTACGATCGTACCGCCGCGCGCGTAAACCGATTCCAGCGTGGCGGTGGCCCGGCCGTCCGGTTCGCGCAACTCCGTCTCAAGATCCTGCAGTAGTGGTTCAGTTTCTTTTCTGGTGGAAGGGAGCACCTCAGTATCAAGGCTTCCGAAGCCGTAAAGAATGCTCTCCGCCTCGCGCAACTGGCGACGGCACTCCTGGCGCGTCCAGGGGCGGATTGAGATGCTTTGCGAGGGAATGATGCCGAGGTTCGACAGCCGTTCGAGCGCTGGATAAACCCAGCTGTCCATGGGCACATACGCGGAACCCGTTCGATCGTCGTCCATGGAAGGATGCGTTTGGCCCATGCCGCCTGTGGCCGGAGTTGCAGATTGCGACAGGCAGGCAAGTACGACAAAGGGCCAAAGCAATGACGCTAAAGTCCAGCGATGGAACTGTGAGAAAAACTTTCGGAAGAGTGGCTGCCCAACGCCAATGTTGAGAACTGTGTGTTCTGTGCGACGAGGTCGTCCTCGGAAAAAATCGGAAATGAGCACCATCTCTAGTTTACGGCTACGACGTCCATGCCGGCAGACGGCTGCGGCAGGAGGCGACCGTTGCCGCACGGGAGTATGCAGGACACGCAATCTGTATTTGGACGCAGCGGAAACCGTTCCGTCGGGGCCGTTGCAGCAGAAGATGCAGCTCACTGCGCGGCGGCAATTGCGGAGACGATTCGGTCCATCGCCTTCATGTCGTCACTGTTCAAGGGAGTGTGGGTTGTGACCATTATGCTGAAAGCGACAGTTTTGCCGCTCTTGCAATCCAGGTAGCCGGAAAGGGCGCGCGCTTCGCCAAGCGTGCCGGTCTTCGCGAAAACGTGATCTTTCAGTGGCGCATCCGGAAAACGGCCGCGCAGCGAACCGTCTTCGCCACCGACGGACAAGGACGCCTTCCACCGCGCCCCCCACGGTTGCGTGGTGGCATAGGTCAGCAGCCTGGTCGCGGCACGGGGCGTCACCAGATCGTGTCCGGAAAGGCCTGAACCGTCATAAAAGACGAAGTCCTGCGGGTCGATGCCTGCCTTTGTTGTCAGAAAGGTGCGGACGACACGCGCGCCTTGTGCGGTAGTCCCCTCGCCTGCGATGAACAGTCCGAGTTGCCGAAGGAAGAGTTCGGCGTGCTGGTTCTGGGAGATCTTGTTCGTTACCACCACGTCTTCATACAGGGGCGCGCCGGTGTGCTCCGCCAGTGTGCAGATTGATTGCGGTGCCCCGCCTGTGCCGGGAAGACACCGCGGCACGGAATGCATCGCCAGCACCTCAGGAACGGCTGTGCTCGCCGCAAGTGTGGGCAGCGGCTCCATGGCCGTTTTCGAGAATGAGGTTTCGTAGTGTTCGGTGTGCTTTGGCTTTGCCGTGCCGGTCACCGGAATTCCGCGCGCCTCAAGCGCTGTTTTAAGCGCAAGCGCCGCATACCTTGCGGGATCGCCGATGCTCATCTCCTGCAGGTAGGGCTTTGCGTCCATGGCGATGCTGCCGTAGACGCGGATAGTCGTGGAGCCAATGGGCAGTTGGATGTCCAAGGCCGTTTCGCTGCCCTTCGCGCTAGTCGTGGCATGCATCTCCACCGTGTAGTAGGGCAGCGCCGGATTCGTGGAAGCTGTGGCAGGCGCACTCACCGTTGCACCGGGATAGATGGTCAGGTCGAGCGAATTGTCCGCAATCATCAGGCCGGTGATGGGCGCGCCGTAGTACCAGGGTGTGTCGTCGATGGCCCAGCTTGCCGGGTACGGATCATAGGGAAAGAGCGAATCGTCGCCGACGATGTCTCCCTTTACACTGGCAATGCCCGCTGCCTTGATCTGATCGGCTAGCTCATTTATGTAGCGCAATTCATCACGTGGCAACACCGGTTTGCCGGGCACGTAGCGCTGATAGAGCACAGGGCGGCCGGAGAAGTTCGCATCACCCACGCCCACAATGCGGAGGTCTCCCTCATAAATTCCACCCGGTTGAATGTGTCCGCTGGCGATCACCTTTGTGTTCAAGTGCTCGTCTATCGGAAGCAGTGCCATCGCTGTCGCAGTCGTGAACAGCTTCGTGTTTGATGCTGGCATGAAGTACTGGCCGTCGTTCATGGCGTACATGGAGGTGCCATCTAGTTCCGTGATGGAAATACCCCAGTGCGCACGCGCCACTGCAGGCTCCATCGTGATGGCTTGAATGGTTTGCCGCAAGGAAGCCGTAGCGGCTGGCGCGGAGACCTGTGCATGGACGGTGCCTGCAACCACGAACAGGCAGGATAGGACCACACGAAACGACGGCATGCGCGCAGGATAGCAGCGCCGCGCCACATCATCGGCAGATTGTTTTGACGCCGATCAACCGGGTGCCCCATCCTTTCGCAGCCTTCTCGCGAAGGCCGGCCACCAGCTGTGGCGAATCTTCGTGCCGCGGTGATGGCGGAAAGCAGCGGGGTACAGGTAAGTCTCTGGATGCATCCTAGCCACCTATGCCATTACTTGATGTACTGCTGGGCAAGCCGCTGGCCTCCGAGGAGGACAGCGAGCAACGCGTCGGCGTGCTCACCGGCGTGCCCTCGTTTGGGCTCGACGCGCTGGGCTCTGCGGCATACGGACCGGAGGCTGCGCTCACCATCCTGCTTCCGGTCGCGGCTGCTGGTATTGCGTATGTACTGCCCATCAGCCTCACCATCATGGCGCTGTTGCTGGTGGTCTTCTTCTCGTACCGGCAGACGATTGATGCCTACCCGCGTGGCGGCGGCTCCTACACGGTGGCGAGCCAGAATCTGGGGCAAAACATAGGGCTGCTTGCCGGCGCGGCGCTCATGCTGGACTACCTGCTGGACGTGGGTGTCGGCATCTCTACCGGCGTAGGGGCGCTGGTCTCCGCGGTGCCAAAGCTTCAGCCACACACGCTGGCTATCTGCCTCGGCATCCTTGTGGTGCTTACCATCATCAGCCTGCGGGGCGTGCGCGAGAACGGCCTGATCTATACCGTTCCCACGTACTACTTCATCGTCTGCATGCTGGCGATGCTGGGCTGGGGCACGTGGAAAACGTTCGGCAACGCGCACCCGCATCCATTGGTGGTGCCACCCTCGCCGCACGCACAACACGCGGCGGCCGCAGTGGGTATGTGGTTGCTGCTACGCGCCTTTGCCAGCGGGTGCACGGCGCTTACCGGGGTTGAGGCCGTGAGCAACGGCGTGATGGCCTTTAAGGACCCTGCCAGCCAGACCGCAAAACGAACACTGACGGTCATCGTAGTGCTGCTTGCGGTGTTCCTGCTGGGTATTGCGCACCTCACGCGCGCCTACGGCATTATGGCCACTGTTCCGGGTACACCGCAGTACCAGAGCCTGCTCTCGATGATTACCGCCGCCGTCGCGGGCAAAGGCGTTTTCTACTACGGCGTGATCGCATCGGTGCTGGTGCTGCTCTCAATGTCCGCAAACACTGCGTTTACCGGTTTCCCACGCCTGTGCCGGGCCATCGCGGAGGACGGATACCTGCCGCATTTTTTTTATTTTCGGGGGAGAAGGGTGTTCTACACCGAGGGCATCCTGGTGCTCGCTGTGCTC
>CALMAP010000218.1:0-3701 GCA_937859825.1 uncultured Terriglobus sp.
ATCTCGGGGTGCAGGGCGCCACACCCCTCGTTGATGTTGCGGCCATCAGGCGAGGCATTGTGAATCTGCACCTCGCCACCAAGGCCGCTGAAAAGCTGAGGCGCAACCGAGCTGGCTGCGCCGTTTGCGCAGTCCACCACGATGCGGCGGCCATCGAGAGAGATACCATCCACCGCCGCGAGCAGGCCGCGGACGTACTCAGCACGGTCTGCCTCTTCAACCTCGGGAACGGGCTCGTTCTGGTGGTCCTCATGGTCGGCGGCAACCTGCCGAAAGATCTCTTCCTCGATCGCGAGCTCCGTCGCGTCCGGCAGCTTATAGCCGTCTGGACCGAAGACCTTGATGCCGTTGTCACGCCACGGATTGTGCGACGCCGAAATCACGATACCCGCGCTGAAGCCGTGCGCGACCGTGAGGAACGCTACGGCAGGCGTCGTGATGACCCCTGCGCTTTCGACCGTTGCGCCGCCCCGGCGCAGGCCCGCGCTCAGCGTTGCGGCGATCCACTCGGAGGACTCGCGCGTGTCCATGCCGAATACGACGCGCGGAGATGGATCAGCCTTCTGCAAGTGCATCGCGAGCGCCACACCCACGGCAAAGATGGTGCGGCGATCCAACGGTGGTTCTCCCGCTACGCCGCGAATGCCGTCTGTGCCAAAAAGCTTTCTCATGCCTTCTCCTGAGCTTCCTTCACTTCTGAAATCACTGTACCGTCTGCCAACCGGGTATGAAGCTGCACTCTCGGTGACACCTGTGTCACGCTTCGGAGCAACCGTCCATCCGGCAGAAACGTGAGTGAATATCCGCGATCAAGGATCGCTTGGGGAGAAAGCGCGTTGAGACGTGTTGCCGCCAGATTAGACCGTTCACGATTTGCTGCAAGCATGGTGGTGGCAGCACGCCTCAGCAGCGCGTCCGCACTTTGCAGGCGGTGCTGTGCCTCGGTGATACGGTTTGGGATCTCCTGTCGTAGCAAACGCTCATTCAGCTTGCGGACGCGCTCTCGGCGCTGCTGAATGATGTAGTCCTTCGCTCGAGCAAGCCGGAGAGCAGCTTCATCCACCTGCTGCTGCCGTCTGCCAAGCGTGTCACGTATGCGGCGCAGCACCCCGTCTGCCGCAATGTGCGAGTACTTCTGCCGTGCGGTGATGACCTGGAAGCGGATGCCTCGCGTCAGGCGCAGTTGCAGTGTCTGGATGTGCTCCTCGACGCGGTGCTGGGCAGCCGTAATCAGTTCCGCTGCCGCGCTGGGTGTAGGCGCACGCAAGTCGGCGACAAAGTCTGCAATGGTGAAGTCCGTCTCATGGCCCACGGCCGAAACGACCGCCAGATCGGAGGCGGCGATCGCCCGGGCCAGCGCCTCATCGTTGAAGGCCCACAGGTCCTCGGCGGAGCCACCGCCCCGCGCCAGCAGGATGACATCGACGCGATGCTGGCCCGTGCGGTTGAAATAGCGAACACCGGCTGCAAGCTCTGCGGCAGCACTCGCCCCCTGCACCGCTGCGGGATAAACAAGGATGTCCATGCAGCCATGCCGCCTGCGGCACACGTTCACAATGTCGCGAATGACCGCGCCCTGCACCGACGTGATCACGCCGATACGCTTCGGAAAAGCGGGCAGGGCACGTTTGCGCTCCGCGTCAAAGAGCCCCTCTTCCCGCAGCTTTGCCTTAAGCTGCTCGAACCGGACCTGCAGCGCACCCGCGCCACGCGGCTCCATTGTTTCGGCGATGAGTTGGAGCTGTCCGCGATTTTCAAAGACAGAAACGCGACCACGCACCAGCACCGCGAGGCCATCTTCCGGACGCCAGCGGAGCAACCCGGCCTGTCGCCGGAACAGCACCACGGGAAGCTGCGCATCGCCATCCTTGAGCGTGAAATAAAGGTGGCCTGAAGAAGCCGCGCGGCAGTTTGAGATTTCACCCTCGACCCAGACATCGGCATACTCGCGTTCGAGCCTGCCGCGCAGCACCCCGACCAGCTCGGCTACAGTCCACAGCTTGCGCTGGCGTTCCGGCTCAGGCACCGCCGCGCTCGCTTCACGATCAGCAGCAACACCGGCCGGTTTAGCATCTTCAACAGGGACCTGCGCTTCAACTACGGGTGCCTCTTCAAAATCAAAACCAAACTGCCCCGACCGTGCTTCCACGGAAGGGGCAGTACTTGCGGCTTTTGCCTTGCGCGAGGGGCGCGCCAGTAGCTGGGCCAGTGTTGCCGGTACTTGTTCAGGCGGCACCATCTCAGCCTCTATCGGCTGGGGGCGTCGCCCAGGTCCTGCGTTGCGATCTCTGCCGCGGCGCTCTTCGGATCTTTGTCCTTGATCTGCGCGTAGATTTTACGTGCCTGATCCTTCTTGCCCTCGCTGGCGTAAAGGTCGGCAAGCTGAAGCTGGGCAAGGCCCGAGGGAACAGCGGTCGTCGGCTTCTCCGCCAGCTTTTGGTAGATCGTGATCGCATCGGCATCGCGGTTTGTGCCGTGGTACAGGCTGGCCAGCGAAAGCTTCGCGAGCGACGCAATGTCCTTGTTCCAGCTGTCGGCAGACGACTTCAACAACTGCTCCGCGGTGCTCGTCTGGCCCATCTGCAGCGCAGTCACACCCTGCAGGTACTTTGCATTGCGGCCGGATCTGGTCATCCCATAGGTGTCCGCCACGGAAGCAAACTGGGCGTTCGCGGCACGAGCACGCTCTTCCGCGCTGCTGAATGTCTTCTCCCCAGCGGGGGCGGGCTGTCCCGGTGCAATTACCGGCGTCTCCAGCGTGCGCATGGCATCGCCCATTGCAAGGTCGGCTTTCGCGGAACGCTGCTGGTAGAGGAGCACGATCGCAATTACAACAAGAGCGACACCGACGATTCCTGCCAGAATTGAGAGCAGCGTGCGGCGATCCTGCGGAATGTAAAGCGGCCCGCTCTTCGCAGGGTTGGTCTCGAGAACAGGGTTGGAACGATTGGTTAGGGTGGTGTTCAAAGGGATTGTTCTCGCTTCCAGAGGTCGGGGCCGAAACTGCGCACAACGGCGCTGGGCCTGATTTTGGAATGAGCCAGGTTCGACCCCACTCCATCGCCAAGTTTAGCAGTGCCGATTTCCTGCCGCAAACGGAACACACCTTGCCGCAACGGGACTGCACCCGCTACGCTTTAGAAGACAGACCGGAAACGCGATCCCGCGTACTTTGTAACCCACACAGGAGCCATCACCCATGTATGAAGACTTTCGAGTGACCGACCGGTGGTCGGGTGAAGAACTGCACTGCGTGTGGAAGGGTACGGTCGTGGCCATCGCCACCCGGCATGCCGACGCCACGGACATCCGTTTTGCCGTGAACGAACGGCCCATGTGGATCGCCATGCCGAACGTAGCCTGGATCGAATTCAAACGCCGCACCGGTTTCGTAATTACGGACTACGCCGCTGCCCAAGCAGCAGGACGATTCCTGAAAACCATCATCGAAAATGGCTACGACAACGGTCGCGAGTTCTACACGATGACTGTGGATGAGGTGATTGAAAACGTGCAGGCTGTGGTGGACGAAGCGGGCAGCACCCGCGCCCTGCCCCTGCTGCCTGTGATTAACGATGATGTGCCGCCGGAGAGCTACGCCGGGCATCTGCCGGAAGATCAGGTCGCATGAGCCGCAGCTTTCTAACTAAACGCCTTGAGCGAACGAGTTCCTGACGTGTTCTTGCGGCGCATTCAGGTAG
>CALMAP010000218.1:3711-14898 GCA_937859825.1 uncultured Terriglobus sp.
GCCACGGCATGCCCCATCGCTCAGATCGATAACTTCTGCATGCGGAACTTCACGAATGATGCCGCATTTGACGATACCCTGCCGGTTGCGGATGGCCTGCTGGAGATTGGCAATCTGGTCCATCTCGACAGCCTGCGGACCAGTATGGAAGCATGGTTCCGGCGCAAAGGGTATTTGCCTGTGCAGGACACCCTGCGCCTTAAGGAACGAACCCGGTAGAGAATTACTCGTCGTAGTGCAGCAGGCTGTAGACGTCGTACTCCGGGAACTTCTGCCGTCCCTTTAGAAAGTCCAGTTCCACGGCAAACGCCACACCGGCGATCTCTCCGCCGAGTTGGCGCACAAGCTGCACGGTCGCCTGCATGGTGCCGCCGGTTGCCAATAGATCGTCCACGATCACAACACGCTGGCCTGGCTGGATTGCATCGAGATGAATCTCCAGCGAGTCGGAACCATATTCGAGGTCATAGGTAACTTTGGCAACGGGCGCAGGCAGCTTCTTCGGCTTGCGGACCGGAACGAATCCCGCGTTCAGGCGGTAGGCCATCGCGGGCCCGAAGATGAATCCACGCGCCTCAATACCCAGCACCAGGTCTACGTGCTTGTCGATGTAGTAGGCCGCGAAGGCATCGATCATCTGGGCAAACCCGGCTTTGTCTTTCAGCAGGGTCGTGATGTCATAAAAAAGAATGCCCGGCTTGGGGAAATCAGGAACGGTACGGATGAGCGACTTAAGTGGCTCGCAGTTAATCGGTGTGGCCATGCTTTGATTCTATCGTTGCAGGGAGAATCAGAAGGCACCGTCGATTCGGAACTCCGATAACTTGCCTGCTTCCTCATCCTGCAATTCGTGCACCTGAACCCGGTCGACACGGCTGCCGCGCGAACCCTTGCGGAGAGCAGCTTCAAGTTCGGCAAGCTGCTCCGGCTCACCCGCAGCCACGGCCTCCACATGACCATTGTCCGTGTTGCGCACCCACCCGCGTAGCCCTATCTCTGCCGCTTCTCCGTGGACAAACCAGCGGAAGCCGACGCCCTGCACCCTTCCCTCCACCTGGTAGTGCCGCACCATCAGGCGTGCTCACGCAGGTGCGCAAGGATCGCGGCCGCAGTTTCCTTCGGCTCCTCCCGCTGGGGGAAGTGGCCCGAGTTATCCAGCAACAATCTGCGGTACTCGCTTGTGAAGTATTTTCCGGCACCATCGGTAGTCTCAGGAAGTTCGCAACGGTCCTCCATGCCGTGGATCAGGAGGGTTGGCGTGGAAAGCGTTGCAGTGGCTTCAAAGCGATCCTGCAGCACGGCATAGCGGGGATCAAGCTCGGCGTGACCCCAGCGCGAACGATAACTGTGCAGCACCACATCCTTGAACGCCTCGCCTCGCCAGCTTCTCGCCGCTTCTGCCAGTTCGGCTTTGGTGTACCAGCCGTTCGGACTCCATGCATCCCACTGCGCCTGACCGTAAGCGATGGGATCTTCCCGGAAGGTGTGAGCACCTGGCTCTGTACAAAGCAGCCACTGGTACCAAAAGGCCTGCGCTTGCGGAAACTTTGGCATTTTGGCCTTGCCTGGCTCAAACGGAACAGAGATTGTGACCATGGACTTCAGCCGCGTCGGCCATAGTGCCGAGAGCGCCTGCGCGGTGCGCGCCCCCCAGTCATGGCCGATGAAGTGGAAGGTGCGCATACCGAGCTCATCGGCGAGGTCGATCATGTCCTGCGCGAAAGCAACAGGCTGCCCGGTGTGGCGCGGATTGCGGCCAAACAGGTGTGTCCGGAAGCTGCTTGGACCATATCCTCGAATGTAAGGCGCGATGGTCTGAAAACCCGCCTCATGCAGCGTAGGCAGCACCTTGTCCCAGGTCCGCGGAGAATCAGGCCAGCCATGCAGGAGAAGGATTTTTTCTCCCGCTTTCGGACCACTCACTTCGTAAGCTAATTTGACCGCAGACGTCTTTACTTCCTTGATGCGCATTTGCAGTTGGATGCAGGGAAAAGCGCAAAGGAAAACGGCGCAGCCAAGGCTGCGCCGTTGTTTTTGAACCAGATTACGCACGGGACATGTATGCGCCTTCGGCGGTATCGACACGGATCTTCTCACCCTCGTTGATGAAGGGTGGAACCTGTACCACGAGTCCAGTCTCGGTCTTTGCGGGTTTGGTCACGCTGGATGCGGTAGCAGACTTGATGCCCGGCTCCGTTTCAACAATGGTCATCTCTACGACCTGCGGCAGTTCGATACCGACCGCCTTGCCGTCGTAGAAGCTCACGTGGATATTGAGGTTCGGCAGCAGATAGTCCACGGCATCGCCCAGCGTCTCGCGGCTCAACGGCGTCTGCTCGAACGTCTGCATGTCCATGAAGTAGTAGTCGTCACCGTCGTTGTAGAGGTACTCCATCGCAATTTCGTCGCCGATCACGCGGTCGATCGCGTCGCCGGACCGGAAGCGGTGCTCGAACATGGCACCGGACTTCAGGTTGCGCAGTTTTGCCTGGATGAATGCACGCAGGTTACCGGGGGTACGGTGCTCAACGGAGAAGACGGCATGCAGCACATCGTTGTGCTTGATGACCATGCGGGGACGCATCTGGGTGGCGGGAATCGCCATAGAAAATTACTCCTTCATGAATACTCTGCGGCCTGAATGGATTGCACCGCGAAAAAGATGGACGAGGGATAGCCTCGTCTGCACGACCACGACGATGCTCCGCGCGGTGAATGGGCAAGCCGATTGTATCGCGGGTGCCGTTGCCGGTGCCTGGGGCTGCAGAGCCTAGCTGCCGCCAAAGAGGTGCCGGAAGAACCGTGCGATCGCATGGAACGGACCGCCGCTGCTGTCTTTTTTCTGCTTCGTCGGAGCGACCGGTTGGGCCGCGGCGGTTCCAGCCTGTGCCGCATCGCCTC
This sequence comes from uncultured Terriglobus sp., assembly GCA_937859825.1. Lineage (GTDB taxonomy): Bacteria > Acidobacteriota > Terriglobia > Terriglobales > Acidobacteriaceae > Terriglobus. The sequence goes on from CALMAP010000218.1 coordinate 6,613, forward strand.
CGATAGTAACGGAAGGAGTCGTGCTGCCATAAGCAGGAGGCCCAGTAGCGGTGCCAGTGGCCCCGTTGTAATCGAAGCCTGCCGAGACCTGCGCATGCGTGGTGCCGGGGGGCACCGGCGGAACTTCCGGCTGGACGAGTCCGGCACTGATTGCTTCGGGAAAGTCGTCCTTGCCACCGTTACCGTTCTTTGGACAACCGCAGTTGGTGCCCTCTCGATCGACCACCTCGCGCACGCTGCCATGTTCAAACAGAACTCGCTGTCCGGGTTTTACCAGGTATCCCGCCCCCCCAAACTGCTCGGTCACGTGTAGCATGGGCGCATCCTTGCCCAGGTTTTCGACACAGGTGTCCCCGTGGCTGTTTACGCGCAGACGCAGATCCAGGGCGGTACTGTCGGACATCTCGATCCGCAGGTCCGGGGTAAGCACAGCATCGCTTCTCTGCACGCCGGTGCGGACCTCGGTCGCACCCTGCTGCAGTGCAATCAGCAACGCATTGCGTGACAGCGGGGATGCGGTGCGAGGGGCCATGGATTGCGAGAACGAAACAGTGCTGCCAGCGCAAACCTTTACTGTGCCGCCGCGGCTCAGGTCGACATCGCTCGCCTGCGGGCCCGCTGTGACCGTGCCGTTGTTCTGCAGCGTGGCCCTGCCCGAACTGACCGAAACCACACCCTGCACACGCGCGCCGTCCGTCCGCACGGTACCAATGTTGCTTTGAGCTGGAACTGCGGACGCAGCCAGGACAAGCGCGCAGCCAAGGCACAGACTTCCGGGAAATCCACGCACGCTTCGCACCTACATCTTCAGGAAGTTGGCAAGAAGCTGCTTGCCATGATCTGTTAATACGCTTTCCGGATGAAACTGTACGCCCTCGATCGGCAACTCGCGATGACGCAGGCCCATGATGACTTCGCCCTCGGGATCCTGCGTGCGTGCCGTTACCTCCAGTTCCTCGGGGATGCTTTCGAGGCTCACCACAAGCGAGTGGTAGCGGGTACAGACCATCTTCTGATCAATACCCTCGAAAATGGTCTTGCCGTCGTGGTCCACTTCGCTGGTCTTGCCGTGCATCAGCCGCGCGGCACGCACCACATTGCCGCCGAACGCGGCGCCCAGCGCCTGGTGACCCAGGCACACGCCAAGCACCGGCGTACGCTTCACAGCCTGGCGCTCCCTATCCGCAAAGTGGCGGATCAGGTCGATGGAGATGCCCGCCTCCTGCGGCGTGCACGGCCCGGGAGAGATCACGATCCGGTCAGGCGCGAGGGCCTCGATCTCTTCCGGCGTGACCTCGTCGTTGCGCCGGACGACGACCTCTGCCCCAAGCTCCCCCATGTACTGCACGAGGTTCCAGGTGAACGAGTCGTAGTTGTCCAGAACAAAGACCATCGATGCCTCCCTGCCAGTCTAATCCTGTGAAAGGCCGACCGAGCTGCTATGCACGGGCGCGTTCGATTGCGCGAACGACCGCCTTGCTCTTGTTGACGGTCTCGTCATACTCCGTCTGCGGCACGGAATCGGCGACGACCCCGCCACCAGCCTGAATATAGCCCGTATCGCCCTGCATGAATAGCGTGCGGATCGCGATGCAACTGTCCAGATTACCGGAGAAATCCGCGTAGAAAATGGAGCCGCCATACACGCCACGGCGGGTAGGCTCAAGCTCCTCAATAATTTCCATCGCCCGGATCTTCGGCGCACCGGAGAGCGTTCCCGCCGGAAAGCAGGAGCGGAACGCATCGACTGCGTTGAGATCTTCGCGCAGCCTGCCTTCAAGCGCGCTGACCAGGTGCATCACATGGGAGTACCGCTCGATGAACATGAGCTTCTTCACCTGCACACTGCCGTACTCGCTTACGCGGCCAAGGTCATTGCGGCCGAGGTCTACCAGCATCACGTGCTCTGCGGTCTCCTTCGCATCGCGCAGCAGGTCTTCTTCCAGGCGTTTGTCGCTGGCTTCGTCATCACCGCGGGGCCGCGTGCCTGCAATGGGGTGGTACTCGATGCGGCCGTTATGAACGCGCACCAGCAGTTCCGGCGACGAGCCCACAATATGCGCGGAGGTGGGCTGCTGTTTGCCGGAAGCCACCATCGAGAAGCGCATGAAGTACATATAGGGTGAGGGATTCACGATGCGCAGCGAGCGGTAGATCTCGAAGGCATCCACCTCCGGTTTGCAGTCGAACCGCTGCGAAAGCACGCACTGGAAGATGTCGCCCGCGGTGATGTAGTCCTTCACGCGCTCGACGGCCTTCATGTAGTCGCGCTTGGGTGTGCGCGGCGTCAGCGTGAGCGGTCCGAGAGACTTTCGCCGCTTGCGGGCGACCGGCAGCGGTCCACTTAGTTCTTTCTCCAGGCGATCGAGCCGCCGCAGCGCATCACGGTACGCCTTCTCCGCATCCGGCTCACGCCTGCGATCAGCCGTCAAGATCAGGTATATCTCATTCTTCAAGTTATCGAAGGCGATCACCTCATCGAAGAACATGAGACAGGCATCAGGTACGTGCAGTTCATCTTCGGCAGTTTCGGGCAGGCGCTCAATCTGGCGAACGACATCGTAGGCAAAAAAGCCAACTGCGCCGGCGGTAAACGGCGGCAGCCCCGGCAGCTTCGCAGGAGTATGTTCGCTGAGCGCGGCCTTCAATTCGTGGAAGATGTCGCCTCCGTAGGTCCGGGTGCGCTTGCCTTCGGTCGCAACAATCTGCGTGCCGCGCGAGACCAGCCTGCGGTACGGGCGGATGCCGATGAAGGTGTACCGTCCGACGCGCTCGCCACCCTCAACGGACTCGAGCAGAAATGCTTCCGGCTCCTCTGCCGCAATACGCAGAAAGGCAGATACGGGTGTCTCCAGGTCGGCAGTGACCGTGCGATAGACCGGAACCAGCGTGTGCCTCTTTCGATACAGGCTGGTGAACTGCTTTCTGTCCGGGGTTGCACCCCGTTGCGCGGAAGCCATCAGCTGTACTTCACCCAGCGGATGATCTCCGGCAGGTTCGGCTTTTTGCCATACATCAGAATGCCCACGCGATAGATGCGGCTGGTGATCCACAGCACCGCGTAGATGCTGACGATCATGATGACGATGGACGCCACGATCTCTCCGACAGGCACGGTGGAAACGGAGAGCCGCATGTACATCAGCAGCGGCGTGCAGAACGGAACCAGCGAAAGCACCCTAGCCGCGAAGCTCTGTGGTGCATTCAGAATGAGCGGCAGCGCCACCATGCAGCCTGCCAGCGGCAGCACCAGAAACATGTTCAATTGCTGCAGTTCCTGCTCGGAGTTCGTCATCGCGCCAAGCGCCGCAGCCATCGAGGAGTAGAGCAGATAGCCCAGAAGGAAGTAGATGACGAAATAGAAGACCTGCAGTGCGGAGAAGGAAATCTGCGCGCCCGTGTTCGAGCCTACCGAGTGGGTCACATAGGAGGAGTGCGTCAGCAGCAGCGCGGCTGCCATCCAGATACCGACCTGCGTCAGTCCCACGGAACCCACGCCGACCACCTTGCCCGCCATCATCTCCAGAGGCTTGACCGTGGCGAGCATGACCTCAAAGACACGCGAGGTCTTTTCCTCGATGATGGAGCGCGCCACGTTCATGCCGTAGAGCATGATGACCATGTACATCAGGAAGAAGGTCACGTAGGCGGCGGCAAAGCTGGCGGCGGTATTGTCCTGCTGGCCGGTCTCGGTCGCTTCCATGTCGACCGGCCGCATCATTTCTTGTACCTGTGCGGTGTTCAGGCCCTGCTGCACGAGGCGCGCGCGCGTCAGCACCTTATCCAGCGCCTGACGTACCGTGGTTCGTGTTGCCAGATCAGCGGACGAACCCTGCTTGTACTGCAACACGGGACGCGTGCCTGGCGTGCGCGGCGGACTGATCCACAGATAGCCGTCCAGGTCTTTGTCATGCACGGCTTTCTCAAGGCGTGCGCGGGTCGCGGCACTCGGCGGGGAGATGACGTCGATGGTCATCTCGCTTTCGCTGCCGTGCTCCAGTTCGTTCTGCAGGTCGGTGGCAAGCTTCGTGTCCGTGGAGACGACCGCGATGTGCGAGCTGGACTTTGCGTGCTTCGCCAGCAGCACGGAGCCGATGATGCCGCCGGTCATCAGCAACGGAATCAGGATCGTGGCGATGAGGAAGCCGCGGGTACGCACGCGCTCCAGGTACTCACGCCGCGCGATAAGCCAGACGTTATGCATCGACCCTGCCTCCTACGGAACTGATAAAAATCTCTTCCAGCGTGGGTGCCTTCACTTCGAATCTGTCGATGCGCGTGCCGTGCGCGACCGCGTCAGCCAGCAGCGGCTGCGCGTTCGGGTTCTCACCGCGCAGGATGATTTCCGCGCGGCCGGCGTAATCCCTCACCTCAAGCACCTCGGCGTTGCGGGTGAAGGAGTTGTCGCCGCTGTACACCACCTCAACCCGGTTGCGCGGGTAGCGGCTCTTCACCTCGCGCATGCTGCCCTCAAGCACCACGCGGCCACGATGGATGAGCGTGATCGCGTCACACATACGCTCCACCTGGTCCATGCGGTGCGTTGAAAACAGGATGGCCTTGCCGCTGTTGCGCAACTCGACCATGGTGTCCTGCAGGAGCGAAGCGTTTACGGGATCGAGGCCGGAAAACGGCTCATCCAGAATGATCAGGTCCGGATCGTGCAGCAGTGCAGCGATGAATTGGATTTTCTGCTGCATGCCCTTGGAGAGTTCTTCGGTTTTCTTTGGCAGCGCTTCTGTAATCTGCAGACGCTCTGCCCAGGTCCGCGCGCGCCGCTTTGCCTCGGTTGCCGTGAGCGCGTGCAGTTGGCCCATGAACGATAACTGCTCCAGCACGTTCATCTTCTTGTAGAGTCCGCGCTCCTCCGGCAGGTAGCCGACGCGCTTCAGCGCATCCCGCGAAAACGGCTGATCGAAGAGCCGCACCTCTCCCGCATCGGGAACGGTGATGCCGATCATCATGCGAATGGATGAGGTCTTGCCGGAGCCATTGGGACCGAGCAGGCCGAACATCGTGCCAGGCTCGATTTTCAGATTCAGGCTTTCGACCGCTACCTTCTGGTCGTAGACCTTGCGAACGTTTTCCAGTTGAACGGTGGGCATGTCTGTGTGCTTCCGCCTTCGCCAGGTCACATAGAGTTGCGGGAACGGCGGTGCGTTAAGTCTAGCAGTGGCAGCCAAGGCACCGCTGCTACCATCGCAGGGATGATTGAGCTCACCACGCCGGTCCGGAACATCAAGGGCGTGGGGCCCCGCAACCATGAGGCGCTCGCGAAACGTGGCGTGTACACGGTGGAAGACCTGCTTTATCATCTTCCTTTCCGCTACGAGGACCGGCTCCATCCCAAGCCTTTGACCGAGCTTGTGGCGGGTGAAATTGCCTCTGTAATCGCGGAGGTACGCGGTTCGGTGCTGCTGCGCACGCGGTCCATGCCGCTGTTTGAGCTGACCGTCGGCCATGGGCTACAAACGCTCAAAGCCATGTGGTTTCGCGGCACGTACTTGAAAGACCGCTTCAAGCCGGGCGAGATGGTTGCGCTATACGGCAAGGTGGAGGCGTCCCGGTCGCAGGCAGGCCGGTTCAAGATGGTCCAACCGCAGTTCGAAATCCTGCCTGCGCCACCAGCCGATCCTTCGCAGGACAAAGACCCGCTCAACACCATGCTGGAGGTAGGCCGCATCGTGCCCGTCTACGAGTCGCTGGGCGGCACCACGGCGAGCGGGGCGAGACTCGGTTCCAAGTGGACGCGCCGCGTGATCTGGCAGGTGCTCGAACAACTGGAACAGGGGCCCGCCTTGCCCGAGGTGCTGCCGATAGCCATGCTGCGGCGACTGGGCCTGCCTTCCCGCCTGAAGGCATTGCGGGAGGCGCATTTTCCGCCTGCGGGAACGCAGATGGAGGCGCTGCAGGACTTTCGCACCGCGGCGCTGCAACGGCTCGTCTTTGAGGAGCTCTTCTATCTCGAACTCGGCCTGGAGTTGAAGCGTAAGCGTCTGCGCGACCGCGAGGGTACCGCTTTTACCACCGACGACAATGTGCGTTCCGCTATCAAGCAGGTGCTGCCCTTCAAACCGACGGCAGCGCAAAAGCGCGTTCTGGGCGAGATCGTGGAAGACATGCGCAAGCCGAGCCCGATGCGCCGCCTGTTGCAGGGCGATGTGGGCAGCGGCAAAACCATCGTTGCCCTGCAGGCCGCGCTGATCGCCATCGAGAACGGCTACCAGGCTGCGCTGATGGCACCGACCGAGATACGCGCAACGCAGCACTATCTTTCCGCGCGCAGGCTGCTGGCACGCAGCCCGCGGCAGTACCACGTGACGCTGCTGACAGGTTCGCTGGACGCCGCGCACAAGCGGCAGGCGCGCAGCCGCATCTTTCGCGGCGAGGCCGAACTCGTGATCGGCACACAGGCGCTCATCCAGGAAAAAGTCGATTTCGTCAACCTCGGCCTGGTGATTGTGGACGAGCAGCACCGCTTCGGGGTACGGCAGCGCTTCACCTTGATGAAGAAGCCCGGCAGCGCCGACCCGGACGTGCTGGTGATGACGGCAACGCCGATTCCCCGCACGCTGGCGCTCACCATCTACGGCGATCTGGAAGTCAGTGTGATCGACGAGTTGCCACCCGGCCGCACGCCCATCGAGACGCGACGCACCACTCTTGAAAAGTCAGAACAGGTGTGGCAATTCGTACGCCGGCAGGTCGAGCAGAAGCGCCAGGCGTACATCGTGTATCCACTGATCGAGGGCACCCGCGACGATCAGCCGGAGCTGGATTTTCCCGTGGATGCCGCACCAGAGCCAGAGCCGGTGAAGGCACGCAAGGGCGGCAAGAAGGCAGCCATCCCGTTCCCCGAAGAGAAGCAACCGAAACCGGAGTTGCGTTCCGCTGCACAGATGTTTGATGAGCTTCGCGCCGGTGCTCTGCACGGCCTGCGGCTCGGCCTTCTTCATGGGCGCCTCGCGTCGGACGAGAAAGAGATCGTGATGCAGCAGTTTCAGCGTGGCGAGATCGACGTGCTCGTCTCCACCACGGTGATCGAGGTCGGCGTGGACGTACCCAATGCCACCGTCATGGTGATCGAACACGCCGAACGCTTCGGCCTGGCGCAGATGCACCAGTTGCGTGGCCGCGTGGGCCGAGGCGCCGCGAGGAGCTATTGCATCCTGATGACCGGCGGCAAGGTTTCGCCTGAAGCAGAACTGCGGCTGGATGCCATGGTGCGGTCGCAGAACGGCTTTGAACTGGCGGAACTCGACCTGCAGCAACGTGGCCCCGGTGAGTTCTTTGGAACGCGGCAGGCCGGTACCCCCGACCTGCGTGTAGCCAGCCTGAGCCGTGACCGCAAGATGCTTGAGATTGCCAAGTCCGAAGCTCGTGCCCTAGCCAACGGATATTTACAGGACATTACCGAGACCGAGCGTGAGATTGTGCGAAGGCAGTTGAAAGATACCTGGCAGAGGCGCTATGGGTTGGTTGAGGCATAATCGCTGGCTGACAGAGTTGTGTTTACGTCCAACACAACTCTGTCGTTTCGACCGGAGCGACGGATTTATCGTCGCGCGTGCTTCACGACGCCAGCCGCTGCTCCAAGGGGGTGGGCGAAGCGAGCGGTAGACTGGTCGCATAAACATCCGTATCCATCGCTGCTGCGGAAACCACAGCCTTCTTCGGCCCCCGCTTGCGAATCATTAGCACGCGCACACGCTCCAGCAGCTCTGCCGGGGAGCACGCGCCCTTCGGCAGGAACGCATCGGCAGCAGAGCCCCGCTCCTGTGCCGCAACACTACCCGAGACCATGAGCGTGGGCAGCGCGGGACGCAGCACTCGGGCGCGCCTCACAAGCTCGTTGCCGTCCATTTGCGGCATCACCAAATCGCTGAGCAGCAGGTCGATTCCGGCGGGATCGGTCTGCTCGATGCACTCCAGGGCGGTCACGCCGCTGACCGCCGTGATCACCCGATAGCCGCGGGTTTCCAGCAGGAACTTGCGAACGGCGAGGGTCTGCTCATTGTCGTCGACACACAGGATGACTTTTCGGGGGCGCATGGAACCTTTCACAGAGACTGGCCCGAATTTCAGGCGCAAGGGGGCTTTTGCGCGCAGCACACGCTTTGCAGCGTGCCTTGCGTACACAGACGAAAAAAGAACAAGTCAGGGCGTTGTCCGCTGGAAGCGGAACTGCCCGTAAGGGAACGCAGAGGTTATTTTTGGAGAGGTTGTGCGACGACGATCACCATCGTCCGCACACCTTCAACGCTTCCTCACAGTACGGAGCCGCAC
>CALMAP010000219.1:0-5114 GCA_937859825.1 uncultured Terriglobus sp.
CCGTGACGCAGGTAGGTCCTGCCGCCGCATTCCCCCATCTCGGCACGGTTCACTGCGACACGGACCAGGCCACGCTTACTCCGGCAAGCCAAGCGACCCTGGATCGGGCCGCGAAAGCGATGAAGGCCAATCCCAACGCTCACATGCGCCTCGAAGGCTACACCGATAGCACAGGCACCGATGTACATAACCTCACCCTGTCCCAGCAGCGCGCCTACGCGGTGGCGAACTACCTGAAGGGCAAGGGCATCGATGGCAGCCGCCTCACCGGTAACGGTTTTGGACCGGGCAATCCGGCGGACACGAACGCAACCGATAGCGGCAAGGCAGACAACCGCCGTGTCGAACTCTTCTCGCAACAGTAACCAGCACCATCTTTTCTCTCAGGAGCTCCAAATGAAAACAGTAGTGGGACTTTTCAGCAGCGTGGCACAGGCGGAACAGGTTAAGCAGGCATTGATCGCTGAAGACTATTCAGCAAAGGTGATTGCAAACGGTGATGGCACCGCAACCGGTGAAGCCGAAGGCGAGGGCATCGGACAGAAGATCAGCAACTTCTTCCATGGCCTGACAGGTGGCGATGAGGATGTGCACGATCACTACGCAACCGGCGTCAACACGGGCGGTGCGTTGGTGGGTGTCACCGTGGAAGACGACGAGGCTTCGGAAGTTGCCGACTTGCTGAGGCAGCACGGCGCACGCGAAGTTCAGGGTAAGTCGGTTGGCGAAACACAGGCTGCTTATGCGGCTCCGCAGGCGACCGATACGACTGGCCAGACCGCCATCCCGATCGTGGAGGAAGAACTGCAGGTCGGTAAGCGTGAGGTGGATCGTGGTGGCGTGCGGGTTTACTCGCATGTGGTCGAAACACCTGTGACGGCAGACGTAACACTTCGCGATGAGCAGATTCGCGTCGAGCGTCGTCCTGTAAACCGGGCGGCGACGGCAGCCGACTTCAACATGGGGCAGGGCTCGGTGATTGAGCTGAATGCCACAGGCGAAGAGGCAGTCATTGGCAAGACAGCACGCGTGGTGGAAGAGGTGCTTGTCGGCAAGCAGAGCTCCTCGCACACTGAGGTTGTCCGCGATTCCGTCCGCAAGACGGAAGTGGAAGTGGAACAGATCCCCGGCGAGCAGACGACAAAGAACCGCTACTAAGCTTCTCCGTTCAAAACAGGCCGACGCTTCTTTCGTCGGCCTGTTCCTTTCCCTCCAACAAAGAACAAAGTTAACGAGGAAACATGCTCTCCATTCTTGGCAACATCGACCCTGCAGAGATCATGACGGAGCTTCAGTTCCCGAACGGCCGCATCCTTCGGCTCCCAACGGCCATGCTGCAGGAGGAGGTACCAGACGAACCCCAAACGGATCTAGTGGCACCTGCGCTGGAAGGTGTTGTGGCCGTGCCAATCATCGAAGAGCAACTGGAAATCTCGAAGCGCACCATCCCAATCGCGCAAGTGCGTTTGCAGAAAAGCGTAGACACCTACGACGTGAAGCTGGATGAACCTCTTGCGATTCGTACCGTACGCGTGGAACGGGTACCGATGGGCCATGTAGTCGAGACCGCCCCAGGCGTACGGCACGAAGGCGAGACTACGGTGTACCCGATCCTGGAAGAGCGCTTGGTCCTGACGAAAGAGTTGGTGCTGTTGGAAGAGGTACGCGTCACGAATGAGGTTTCCGAGAATCGCGACACCCAGGTTGTCACGCTGCGGCGCGAGCGGTTGAATGTCACCCGCGAGGATGTTGTGGGTGCATGACCAACCCGTGTGGAGAGCCAGTCGCATTCCCTAACGGAGTGCTTTTGCATGCCGAGGCATCTGGAAAGCTAGTCGTTCGTGCCTTCAATCCCATCCTCGATGAAACTTGGTTTGAAACTCTCTGGCTGAGAACGATGCCGTCGCGTTGGGCAGTTTCCGGTGAGGTCCTCAACGCGGTGCTCTCCGAGACAAAGCTTGTCCTGGTAGCGGAACGGCAGGGTTGCCCGGTCGGAATCGGTGCGATTGATTACGATCTGTCCGGCGAAGCTGGATTGGTGTTCCTGGTCGTCGATCCGTTGTGGCAAGGGCAGGGCATTGGCACATCGTTGCTGGGAGCTTTTGAACGTGAACTCAAGGCGCTGCACATTCACGTCCTGCGCCTTGGGGCGGTCAGCACAGGGACTTACCTGTGGCCTGGAATGCCCGCAGAGATGGAAGCGGCATGGCCGTTCTTCGAGCATAGAGGTTGGAGTATAGAAGAAGGCTGTGCCGACCTGGTTCAGAAGCTCGCTGGCTTCGTGACACCTGCATGGCTAAATGAGAGCTTGAAGTATTCGGGTGTTTCGCTCAGGCTGTGCAACTCTGAATCACGCGCCAGAGTTGCCGCGTTCGAAGCAGAGCACTTTCCAGTTTGGTCGAGCTACTTCAGGCAGAGTCAACATCTTCAAGGCGTAGACGAGCGGGTACTTGTCGCGCAGGGTGCACATGGCGACATCGTAGGGACGTTGCTGATGGACGCGAACGTTCCGCGCCGCTGGTGCACAGATGAGAACATCCAGGTCGGCTCGATCAATGCCCTAGGCGTGGCACTAGGAAGCCGACAGCGCGGCGTAGGCTTGGCGCTGGCAGCCAAAGCGATGGAAGTGCTTCAGGAGCGCGGGTGTGCCAAGTGTTACGTCCAGTGGACCGGACTCGCCTCGTGGTACGGCAAGCTGGGCACATCCGTTTGGGCGGACTATCGCATGGCGAAGAAGCTCTTGTAATTGCTTGGTCGTGGAAGAAGCCCGATGGCTCCCTTCGCTACCGCTTCAGCGCCGTGCTTTGTTGGAGTCGTAGCGCAGCGTAAGACCCTGGGACGAAGTGGTCACGCTGGCGATGTGGCCCTTGAGGTCGGCTACAGCTTCTGGAGAGAACGATAGCGAGCCTTCTTCGACTTGAATGCCCTTTAGGTTCTTTAGCGGCAGCAGCGTATTCAGCTCCGCGCCGATCAGCTTCAGCAATTCTTTGACAGGGATGCCATCCGCCTTCACGCTCTTTGCGGTGAGCCGGATGAGAGTGCCGTCTGTGGTTACCGGACCCTGTATCGAAAAGTGTAGAGGGATGACCTTCTTGATCGTTCCGGTCAGGGTGGCACCATCGGCGTCGTGGTGCACCTCGAAATCTCTGATCTTGCTGTTTGAAGCCTGCAGTTTTTGCGCGAACACCCTGGTCAGACTCTCACTGGTCACAAAGATCTGTGCCTGGGAGACGGCGGTCGTCCTTGCGTAGCACTGGGGCGCGCTCTTGCCCTTCGGTATGAGCTTCGCCCGGAAGTTTGTGAGCTGGTAGCGGACGCCGGGGCTGGCCTCGAACCAGCCTCGTGAAATCGAGATGGAACTCTCCGTGGGGCAGGGCACCGCCTGCGCGTACAGCTTTGTTGAAGAGAACACACAAACGACTAGGAAGAGGGATGAGCGAATCAAAGCGACCCCGCAGAGCGCACCCGGCTGGCACCGGTGCGTTTGTTTCGGTACGACCGAATCAGACGACACCCTTCGGGTCGATACCTGCAAATGTGTCTGCGTACTACTGTTGTGAGGCGTTCCTTGAGAGCGGGGTTTGCTCACCTCGTACGTAAAGCGCTGGCACGTTTAACCGGTGCCAGCGCTCGTAAGAGTAATTCAGGGTCTGGGTTGAGAGTGGTCCTTGAGTGTGGTTACAGGATTCTGCCAAGTACGGATTGCAGCATGCCACCCATCTCAGGTTGACCTCCGACCTGTGTGCCCTGCTGATCGACGTGCCCATTCGAAATGAGGTGATGTATCAAGACGGGTACGGCTACTCCAAGGCCCATCTTGACCATGGTGGGCGACATGCCCGTCCGCTGGGCGATGCTGTCTATGATTCCGGTGCCGCCAAGACCTTGCTCAACCTGACTCGGATCGGCTGGAGCGGTCTGACCTGAACCCCATTGCTGCACCTGGTCTCCCATGCCGTTCTGGTGAAATGACTGGAGGAGGCCGCCCAGCCCTCCTGGGCGGCTCTGAAGCTCCTCCATCAGGCCACCGGTGACTTGTGCGTTGGGAGATGCGTTCCCCTGTCCAGCCATCGACTGGACCATGTCCATGATGCCCATGCTGTGTACCAAACCTTTCAAAACCTAAGAAGAAAAGTGATCGTTAGCAGTAGAGGCATTCGGGTCGATACCTGCAACCCCACATCCTGCGGCCGTGAATGTTCGGAGTCTCTCTAAAAGAAATAGGTTAGCCACCGCTGATGGCGAACCGTCACAGCATCGAAGACTTAAGTGACGGACTCACAGCTGTATGCCGTGAGCAGAGTTCATGAGGAGCAGGGGATCAGATGGCAGATCAGGCAGCGCTGGAACAGAAGTATGCACCCGTTGGCAAGGCTGTGACGGACTTTGCGGAGTATGGCTCGCAAATGACAGGGATCTACATGAACGGCGAGAAGCTTGTACTCAAGTGCAACCTGCCTTCAAAGGTGGTCCTGAATCGCGTGTGGGATGCCATCAAATCAGTCGATCCAAGCAATCAGGATTTCGATCTGGAAGCAACGGTGGCTGGCGACTCGCCGCCCTACACCATCAAGCAGGGCGACACGCTGAGCGCAGTCTGCCTCAAGTTCTACGGGCATGCCAACAAGTACCCGCAGGTCGCTGAGGCCAACGGGGTGGATGCAAACAAGATTTCAGTGGGGAAGACGATTCAGCTGCCCGTGCTGTGACATGGATCGCGCGGGTACACACAACGGAAGGAAGGGCGCACAATGTGCGCCCTTTTCTATTAAGAACAGATCTTTTCGGCTTCTTACCACCGGGACTTGTGATCGAGGCGAACGACGCTAATATTCCCAACCACTTGCGCTCGCTGTTGGTTTCTTCACGCGGGAATGTCGCTCTATGTTCAGCTCAACACTTTGAGCATCAAGAGGCAGGGGTTCTCAAGCGCCCACAGGGTAGGGAAGACTTCGACAGCTTTGAATCCGATGTCTTCGTAGAACAGGCGCGTAGCTCTGTAATTGGGATCGGGGTTTGTTTCAGCCAGCGTCTTAACGGTCAGAAATGACGCGCCGAGATTCTTTGCGAGGTCTTCAGCCGCTTGGAAGAGAAGACGGCCACAACCCTTGCGG
>CALMAP010000219.1:5124-6005 GCA_937859825.1 uncultured Terriglobus sp.
GAGGACGGATGCCTAGTACATAAGCCTCGACACAAGATGGAGTTTGTGGTCTCAAGGAAACGAACCCAACGATCAAGCCTCCTGGCTCCCTCGCAATCACCATGGGAAGGTCCACCACAGCATTGACGTAACTGTTGATCGCTTCAGGTATGCCAAACCAGTCTGGTAATGACTCCAGCACATCGCGGCAGACCTGCTCTTTCTCTTCCTCCAGCAGCATAGTGCTGAAGTCCATGTTCACCATCCTTGGTCTATGACTCAGTGTTGTAATAGTATTCGCTTTTCCTTCGCTTCTCCTGTTATACCTCGAAAGAGGGCAAACCGCATGAGCTTGGAAGTTGTTGAGTGGGCCGCAAGCTGGCCGCTGGTGTTGCCGTACTTCGATGGGGAGGTGCCTGCCGGCTTTCCGAGTCCGGCAGAGGATTACCTTGAAACCGAGCTGGACCTGACGGAGTACCTGGTCGAAAACAAGGCTGCGACGTTCATGATGCGCGTCGATGGCGACAGCATGAAGGACGCTGGCATCCTGGACGGCGACTTGCTCGTGGTGGACCGTGCGGCGAAGCCGGTCAACGGTTCGGTGGTCGTGGTGGCCGTCAACGGTGAGTACACGGTCAAGCGGCTGCGCCGTGGACCGGACTGCGTGTGGCTGGACCCTGCGAATCCTAAGTACCAGCCCTTGTGCGTGTCGATTGGTGAGGAATTGCATGTGTTTGGCGTCGTAAAGCACGCCATTCACACCCTGCGGTAAGCCCGTGGGCGAAGTCTTCGGCCTGATCGACTGCAACAACTTCTACGTCTCGTGTGAGCGTGTCTTCCGGCCCGACCTAGGGTGTATCTACATATAGCTTTAGATGGAGCCATGCACATGCGAGTGCGGT
>CALMAP010000220.1:0-4281 GCA_937859825.1 uncultured Terriglobus sp.
GCTTCTGACGCTCTGTTGTATCCCGGCGCTTGCAGTACATGCGCAGACCCCCGCTGCTGCTCCTCCCCCGCCACCACCGGCCGCGGCCGGACCGGTCGATGCAGCAAAATCGCTGGATGTTCAGCTTTCGTTCATCGAAAAGGACGTAGTCTCGCTCGCCGAGGCAATGCCAGCGGACAAATACAACTTCATGCCCCAGGCCAGTGACTTCAGCGCGTCTTTGAAACCTGAGTACACGGGGGTGCGCACTTTTGGACAGGAAATCGCCCACGTAGCTCAGGCCAACTATTTCTATGCCACGATGTTCAGCGGTCTGAAACCGAACACGGATGTTCAGGCTGTGGGGAAGGGTACAGACAAAGAGGCGGCCGTTGCCTCACTGAAGGCTTCGTTTGCATTTCTGCATCAGGCGGTCGCGACCATTACCGCTGCCAACGCATTCGACCATGCAGGACGCGGACCGCTGGATTCGCGGGCAAGCATCTTCGCCGCGGTGCTTGCGCACAATCGGGACCACTATGGCCAGCTTGTGGAGTACCTGCGCATGAACGGCATCCTGCCGCCGGCGAGCCAGGGCCGTCCACTGGCGAACCCGCCCAAGAGCTAGCCGCTGCAGGCGAACTAACGCGTTGTACGTGGCGTCCGGAGCAGGAAGGTGATCGAGAAGCCTGCGATATCTTCATGCTGCCGGAGGCTTCGGCTGTAATAACCCGACATCGTGAAGTGTGGCGCCAGCGGAATATCCAACGCGGTATTGAAGCCGTTGTTCTCCGCAAGACCTGAGGCGACAACGGCCTGCTGCGTCTGCGGCGGCCCACCGGCACGCGCCTCGGTCTGCGAGACGTGCTGCGTTCCTAGCGGCAACTGCTCGAAGGCCTCGGCAGCGAAGTCCCATTGGTGCGGCAGATCGATCCGAACGCCGGCGGCGAAGTTTGCCAGGAAGCCGCGCGAGGTCTGGTCCTGCTGCAGGCGGCGGTTCTGCACCCGGCTGCTGCTGCCCAATCCAATGTCGACGTAGGGCGACCAACGGCCTCCCATCTCCAGATGGTTGGTCACGTTGAAGGTGGTTTTGCCCGCTCCCACGCCGTCTGTAACTGAGCCTGTCGGCGCGATGAGCAGGCCGCTCACCGTATCGAAGAAGGGGCGGCGTCGCACCTGCATATACGACGTATGGACATGTGCGGCCATGTACGTGTCGCCCACAATGCCATGTTGTACGTTCGATTGTGTTGTTACGATGATCGGGCCACCATTCGGACCGGGAGGCGACACGACCGTACTTTCGGAGTGCAGATAGAAAAAGATGGGTGTCGAGACATCGGCACTCACATACCGGTTAAAACGGTACGCCACGCTCGGGGTAAGCAGGCTCGACCACCCGCTGATGGAATCGTGCTGCGAACTGGTAATGAGGCTGGCGTTGAAGCCGCGATCGAGAGGCACAATCCCCACGGGGCCCAGACTGTTGGCGACCGCTGCTACGAGTTCATCGTCGCTGAGTTCCGCGGCAGATTTGGAGGAGGGCTTTGCCTGGGCATGACCGGTTATCACGCCTGCAAAACAGGCCGCAACGGTCAGTACCACGATAGTGACAGGGCGAAACACCAGAAGTCCACTCAGGCTAATGGCTGGAGACCTCCGGCGCAAACTGCGGCTTCCGTAGACTTACCTGTCTTCAATCGGAATGTACGGGGCAGGATAGGCCGGCCCCGTGTAGTCCGCACGCGGGCGAATCAGCCGGTTATTGTCGTGCTGCTCGATCACATGGGCTGCCCATCCGGCGATCCGGCTTACCGCAAAGATTGGTGTAAACAGGTCTGAGCCGATCCCAAGCGTGGTGTAGGTAGACGCGGAGTAAAAATCGACATTGGCGTTCAGCTTCTTTTCGCCGCGCACGAACTCCTCAATGGCTTGCGACATTTCATACCACTTTGTATTGCCTGCAGCCGTGCCCAGCTTCTGTGACATGCGCCGAAGGTGTGTCGCGCGGGGATCTTCCGTTTTATAGACTCGATGGCCGAAGCCGGAGATCTTCTCTTTGCGCTCGAGCATCCCGCGAACGTGCTCCACGGGATCAGTACCCTTGGCCTCGATCTCGGTCAGCAGCTTCGCAACGGCCTCATTCGCCCCACCGTGCAGCGGACCTTTCAATGCGCCAATTGCGCCAGTAATGGCGGAGTGCACGTCAGAAAGTGTGGCGGCGATCACACGCGCTGCAAACGTCGAGGCGTTCAGTTCGTGGTCGGCGTGCAGAATCAGAGCGACATCGAACGCACGTTCCGCTTCGTCGATTGGCTTTTCGCCCGTCAGCATCCACAGGAAGTTTGCCGCGTGCGAAAGATTGCGGTCTGCCTCAATGATCGGCAGCTTGCGGCGAAGCCTGTCAAAGATGGCCACGACCATCGCGATCTGCGAGGTGAGCCGGAAGCTTTTGCGCACATTGGCAGCATGGGAGCTGTCCACGTCGTCCGGGTCTGAGATGCCCATCAGGCTAACTGCAGTACGCAGTACTTCCATTGGGTTCGATCCGGACGGAATCTGCCTCAGGAAGTCGATCACCCGCCAGTCGATGGCGCGTGCGTCGACAAGTTTCTGCTTGAAGTCTTTCAATTCAACTTCGGTGGGCAGCTTGCCGAACCACAGCAGGTACGAGACCTCTTCAAAGGTGGAGTGCGCAGCCAGCTCATGGATGTCAATGCCGCGGTAGGAGAGCACGCCTGCATCGCCGTCGATCCAACAGATTCCAGATGTCGTGGCGACTATGCCCTCGAGACCTCGTGCGGTGGCCTGTGCAGCTGTTTCGTTCGCCATGCAGCTCTCCTGGTAAGCGCCCGCCTCTATCGTGCAGAGGCGGGTTCGTTAGCTGGTTTTATAGCGAATGCGTTGTTCGGTTGTCATCACGCTGGCGCGATTACCGCATCGCAATTCAGGGGTGCTCCGCCATGGGACATGCAGCAACATTTCGAACGTTTTAGCGTTCACACCTCTGCAGGCCAGCGTTGACGGCCAGAGGGAGTTTGCCATGCAGAAGAAGCTATGGATTGCCGCGGTGCTGGCCGCCGCCACGGTAGCGGCGCTACCAAACAGCAGCAGGGCTGCCGTGTTCGTGAACATCAGCATCGCACCGCCCGCGATTCCCGTGTACGAACAGCCTATCGCCCCGGGACCGGACTATCTCTGGACACCCGGATACTGGGCATGGGATCCGAATGTGGGCGATTACTACTGGGTTCCCGGTACCTGGGTGGCAGCGCCTCAGCCCGGCTATCTGTGGACCCCGGGCTACTGGGCCTTTGACAGCGGGTTCTACGGCTGGCATGCGGGATATTGGGGGCCGCACATCGGCTACTACGGTGGTGTGAACTATGGCTTCGGCTACTTCGGTCACGGTTTCGAGGGCGGCTATTGGAATGGTGGTCACTTCTTCTACAACACGGCCTACTCGCGCGTGAACGTAGCCAATGTCCGCAACGTGTATGTGCACAACGTAACGGTCGTGAACAACGTGCACACCAGCTTTGTGGGCGGCAATGGTCTGCAGAACCGTCCGTCGCCGGGCGAACAGGCTGCCCTGCGCGAGAACCACGTGCAGCCGACCGGCGGACAGATGCAGCACGCCAGCTTCGCGCGGCAGGACCGCAGCCAGTTTGCGTCGCAGAACCACGGCGCGCCTCCCGCCGCTGCGTTGGCGAGGCCGGCTGATTCTGTAAGTGCATTTCGCCAGGGAGCGGTCGCGGGCCGCGCCGATGGCAGTTATAACGCTCCCAACCAGCAACAGCGCGGCTTCCAGTCGAACGGTCAGCAGCCGGGCGGCATGGGCAGTCGCGGTCCGGCAAGGAATGGAGCGCAGGTGCAGGACGGCAACCGCAGTGACTTCGGTCATTCGCAGGCGCAGCAGGGATTCCGGGGCCAAACGCAGCCGCCGCCGCAGCCCGGGTATGCGCAACAACCCGGCCGTTCTTCCGCCTATGGCATGCAGAACCAGCAGCAGCCTGCGATGCAGCCTGGTTCCCGGCCGCAGACACAGGCCTATCCCGCACAACAGCCTCCCGGACAGTTTCAGCCGCAACCGCAGCGTCCTGGTGATGCTCAGGTCCAGCGGCAAAGCACGCCCGAAGCTCGGCCACAGGGACATGCGGAGCCGTCCCGTCCTGCTGGGGGAGGTCATGAGGGCGGTCACGGGGAAGGGCATCCTCACTAACAAATCCATGCAGTTGCAAACGAAAGCGGGGCCCCGGGCGGGGGGCGCGTTGGGTTTCAACCCCGGGGCCCCCGGCCCCC
>CALMAP010000220.1:4291-8032 GCA_937859825.1 uncultured Terriglobus sp.
GGGCCCCCCTCTTTGGTTTACAACGCATGGACCCGCTCCACCTTCCACGCAACTCTCCGCTCGGCTTTGTGTCTTACTCAGTAGGGAGTGCCGGACGACCAAACGAACGCATGGCACGGCAGGGCGTCCCCGGTAGAGGTGGTACCCATATGAACTTGAAACAGACACAACGAAAGACAAGCCTGGCGATCGCGCTAGCGACTGTCTCGGTACTCGGCCTGAGCGCAAAGGCGCAGACTGGTTACGGCAATCAGCCGGGTTATGACAACGGCTATCAGGACTCCGGATATCAACAGGGTTACCCCAGCCAGCAGCAGGGCTACGCCAATCAGCAGGGGTATGCAAGTCAGCAGCCTTACGCGAATGGTTACGGTGACCAGGCTTACCAGCAGAGCGTATCGGGCGGTGTTGTTGCCACCACTGCGCCTCCTGCAATTCCCGAATACGACCAGCCGGAAGCTCCTGGCGATGGCTATCTGTGGACCCCCGGCTACTGGGCATGGGACCCAAGTGCGGGCGACTACTACTGGGTGAACGGTGCATGGGTGCAGCCGCCCTATGTGAATGCCCTGTGGACGCCAGGCTGGTGGGGGCCGGGGTATGGTGGTGGATATCTCTGGAATGCAGGCTATTGGGGACCGAGCGTCGGCTACTATGGTGGAATCAACTACGGCTTCGGCTACTTCGGCGTGGGCTACTACGGTGGCTATTGGAACGGAGGGGCATTCTGGTACAACCGCGGCCTGAACCGTTTCCGTGCCGGCTTTGGCGGTCGTTTCTATAACGGTGGCTGGGGTAGCTATCACGGCGGTATTCGCGGTGGCGGCGTAGGCTTCAACCGCAATCCGCCCGCAAACTATCGCAGTGCAGGCTTTAACCGTGGTGGTGCAGGCTTTGCAGATCGCGGAGGCTACAACGGGGGCAATGGCTTTGCAGGTGGTAACCGTTCCGGGGGCTATGCAGGAGGTAACGGCTTTGCCGGTGGTAATCGCTCAGGCTTCAATAGCGGAGCGCAGCAGCAGCGTGGCTTTACCAGCGGCAACTTCGGTGGCCAGCAGCGCGGTTACGCTGGTAGCAGTTCCTTCGGCCAACAGAGAAGCTTCAGCGGCGGCCAGACCTTCAACGGTGGTCCGCAGAGAAGCTTTTCCAGCGGGAGCTACAGTGGTAGCGGCTTCGGTGGCCAGCGCAGCTTCAGCAGTGGCGGTGGCTCCGGCGGTGGCTCGCGTGGTTTCAGCGGCGGCGGTGGTAGCTTCAGCGGCCGTTCCGGTGGAGGCTCGTTCAGTGGTGGCGGAGGAGGCGGTTTCCATGGCGGCGGTGGTGGCGGAGGCTCCCACGGTGGAGGCGGTGGTGGTCACCGCTAACCTGGCCGAATAAAATATCTACATTGGAACCAACATGAATGCCCGGTGCTTGCCGGGCATGTTCTTGTTCCGGCTCTACTTTGCGACGGCGACCGCGAGTGCGGCAATTTCGTGAAGCGCCTCAGGCCGGGCCAGGGAACGGCTTCGTTCGCGCATCTCCCGCAGTCGCGAAGGATTGGAGAGCAGGTCCTCGACCGCTGCCAGCAGGCGTTCCGGGGTGAGCTCGCTCTGAGGCAGCAGTTCGGCTGCACCAGCGCGAGCAATCGCCTGCGCGTTGCGTGTCTGATGATCGTCCGCCGCCTGGGGAAATGGAACGAAGATGGCCGGCCGTCCTGCGGCGCAAAGCTCCGCAACCGTGCTTGCGCCTGATCGGCCCACCAGCAGGGAAGCCGCGGCAATCGATTCGATGGCGTTCAGAAATGGAACGACTTCCACGCGATCGGGGTCGACATTCGCGGTCATGTAAGCCTGCCGTGTCGTTTCACAGTGGCGCTGCCCCGCCTGGTGCACGATCGTCAGGTCCGGGAATGTGTGCAGTAGCCGTTTCGCGATCTGCGGCACGGTCTGGTTAAGCGCCTGCGCTCCCTGGGAGCCTCCAAGCACCAGCAGTCGCCGCAGTCCTGCGGGTGGCTCGATGGGAACCTCAAAAAACTCTGGACGTACCGGAATCCCAGTCACATGTGCGTTGCGGAAGTATGTGGCGGTGTCGGAAAAGTTGACCGCCGCAGCAGAAACCATGCGTCCCACCAGCCGATTCGCGAGACCAGGCACCGCGTTCGGCTCAAAGGCGAGTGTGGGTATCCGCAACATGGCCGCAGCCAGCATCGCCGGTCCGCTTGCGTAACCGCCGACCCCGACGACGACGTTGGGTCTGTATGTTCGCAGCAGGGCCACGCACCGGAAAATTCCACGAGGCAAATCACCGAGAGTCTTCACCCGTGTGAGCAGACTCACGTTGTTGAGTTGACCGACGCGGATCGTCTCTAGCGGAAAACCGGCCTCGGGAACGAGCCGCGTCTCTAGACCGCGTTGTGTGCCAAGAAAGCGGACCTCTGCGCCGTGGCTGTCCCGCAGCTCGCGGCCGATGGCAAGCGCGGGAATCACGTGGCCACCTGTGCCGCCTCCTGCAATCAGAACGCGCAGTGGCCTGCCTGCTTCGCTAGTCGATCTCACGACTTATATTCAGCAGCACACCCATACTTGCCAAAGTGATGAAGACGCTGGTGCCACCGGAGGAAATGAACGGCAGGGGAATACCCTTTGTCGGCAGCAGCGCAAGCACTACGGACATGTTAAAAAACGCCTGAATCAGAATCGCCGTGGTGAGCCCGAATGCCAAAAAGCGTGCAAACGGGTCAGTCGAAAGGATTGCGGTACGAAGGCCTCTGTAACCAAGCACGCAGAACAGGGCGACCAGCAGGATTGCACCGATGAGGCCAAGCTCTTCACAAACAGTGGCGTAGATGAAGTCGGTTTGCGGTTCCGGCAGATAGAAGAGCTTCTGGCGGCCTTCCATCAGCCCTAGTCCATGAAATCCACCTGTACCAACAGCGATAAGCGATTGCAGGATGTGGAAGCCCGCACCCCGCGGGTCAGCATCGGGGTTTACAAATGCCAGCATGCGTGCGCGTCGAAACGCCACGTGAAATAGCATCCAGTAGAGGCCAATTGCCCCGGGAATGGCGGCGTACATAAAGTATTTCAACTGCGCCCCGGCAAGGTACAGCATTAGCGCAGTCACACCCACGCATACCAGTGCCGTGCCAAGATCGGGTTCCTTCAGAATGAGGGCGACCAGCAGCAACGGAACGGCGGCGGCACGCAGGATGGTGCCTTTCACGTCGTCCATCTGGTGGACGCGCGATTGAAGGAAATACGCAAGAAACAGGATGATCACCGGCTTCGCCAGTTCTGAGGGCTGCAGCGTAGTGCCCCCCAAACGGATCCAGCGGTGCGCGCCATTCATACCGGACATGAAGAAGACGCCGATCAGCAGCAGCGTCGTAACGCAGATCGCCGGGAAGACCAGCCGCGGGTTGTTGTAGCGGCGATAATCCACGCGCATGAGGATGAAGAGGGCAATGATGCCCAGCAGCGCCCACGCTGCCTGCTTCGAGATAAAGGTGTAGGCCGACCCGAACTGCGCCTTCGCCATCACGGCAGAAGTGGAAAAGACCATCACCAGGCCGAAGAGCACGAGCATCAGCACGGTGCCGAAGAGCCACTTATCAATGCCGACGCGCTTTGCCATTGGGTTCTTCTTAGCAGGTTAGTTGGAATCGCTGCAGAAGAACACAGCTGCGTACCTGGGTTGGTACTGCGAACTGCGCTTACTGGACTTTTGAGTTTGCCTGCAGACCCTGCACGAGTTCAACAAACC
>CALMAP010000221.1:0-6354 GCA_937859825.1 uncultured Terriglobus sp.
CGCTTAGGGTTCGCAGCGTGTCTGGGACGCATGTATTTGATGGACTCAGTCGAAGGAGCCATCAAGAAGACCGGAGTTGGTCCATCGTTCGGAATCTGGCCGCCCATGAGGAGCGGAAGGTGCTGAGACTGCTTACAAGATAAGCGGCCCCTGCGGATCATACGAGGGTTTTGCGCCTACATGTTCAACGCGCCGCTTCCACTCGTTACCAAGAAAGTAGAAACGCAGGCTGTCTTCCTCCTGATGGATGGTGACAACCAATGATGCGCGGAATGCCACCCATTGCGCTGCGTCGACGAGACATTTTTTTTTTTTTTTGTTAAGTCGTTGACCTAGATCTTCACACAATCTGGCCACACGGCGAAGCCGTTTCCGCCCCGCCTCGTCGCGCGTACTTACGTCATAACTTACCAGTACAAGCATCCTGAGCTACCTCCACAGAAATGCAGGATAAGCATCCAGACCGCCGCGAATATACCGAGACAGCAGGAGTGCCTGGGTGTAGGGCACAAGCCCGAGCGTTACACGCTCGCCGAGAAACGGATGCAGGATCTCTTCCTGCTTGCGCGTTTGCCACGCTGCGACGACCTCTTTGCGCGTGGCTTCTTCCAGCAGCACTGCGCCTCCGTCCTGCACGATGAAGCCGGAAGCCTGTACCTGCCTGCGGTTAATGAGTGTGAGTACGAGACGATCGGCCAGTGGGGCGCGAAGCTCCTCCATCATGTCGAGCGCGAGGCTTGGGCGACCAGGTCGATCCGTGTGCAAAAAGCCAACCGCGGGGTCAAGCCCCACACTCTCCAATGCGGATTCGATATCGTGGCGCAGCAACGCGTAGACAAAGCTCAACAGTGCGTTGCACCGGTCCAGCGGAGGCCGTCGTGACCTTCCAGTAAAGGAGAATGCCTCGCGGTCGCCTCCCACCATGCAGTTGAAGGCGGAGAAGTACTCCTGCCCGGCAACGCCTTCGTGGCCCCGAGCCGTGTCGATGTTGGGAGCGCGTGATGCATCCAAGCCAATCCATTGCAGGCGCTGCGCAGCAGAACGGAGTTGCTCCGCCTGCTGCTCTGAAGCGTTCTCTCGCGCGCCACGCAGCAGCACCGTGCGGCTGTTCGCAACCTTAGCGGTTACGATCATGCGAACAGTGGGCAGCGCCTGCTCACCTCCATCGCACATGCGGTATTGCTGCCGCCGAACAAGCACGTTACCGGAGACAGGGCCCTGCACGCGAGCCAGAAAGCGGCCCTGCTCCGTCATAAAGCTGATGCCCACACCCTTCTCGCAGCAAAGCGCCAGCACTGGCGGAGAACACGATACCTGCCCCCAGCACACCAGGCCCTCAAGCGTGTGCACAGGCACGCGCAGCCGGGTTTCGTGGCCGACTTTGATGGCAACGGTTTCGCCGTCCCGGTGCAGGTAGGCGCCCTGCGTCATCACGTGCATTGTGTTCAGCAACTTGCGCATAATCGGCTACTCCACCGCCTGCAGAGCGCGTAGTTGGGCCGCACTCCAGTGTTGCGCCACGGCAAAGCTCTGTGTTGCGGAAGGCAGGCAGACATCCACGAGGGAGCAGTTGCGGCAGTGCGGCCCAGCCTGGGCGGCAGGCGTAATGCGCGCGCTGTACAGGCGATGCATCTCCGCCGCAAGCTGCTCTGTGCGTGCCCGCAGCTCGGGCGTAAAGCTCACATCGATGCGGCGGCGCGGTTCGCCGTAGAAGATCGCGCCGGATGGAACGGGTGTGTCCAGCATCTCTTCCAGGCAGAGCGCCTGCGCGCACAGTTGGACCAAGTCGCAGTCGTTCGGCTTGCGCTTGCCACGCTTGTACTCCACGGGAAACGGACCGGGACGGAACTCGACGATATCCGCCCGGCCGGTCAACCGCAGCCTGCGGTTTTCCAACTGCAGACCGCGCACCGTGCGCAGATCGTGCCGTCGAGACTGACCGGGCAGGTCGGCCCGCTCATGCAACAGCCGGCCCTCCGCAGTCAAGCGGTTCTCCGCCCAGGCCTGCTCCAGGTGGATAAGCGCCCACTGGCGAGGGCAGAACGCAAGGTGCTGCAGGCCGCTGATGGGCAGGGAATCATCTTCCTGCGTCATTGCATCTGGCATAGCTCTTCAGCTTGTTAGGCCACCCACTCTTCCGTGGTGACTCCTTCGGGCAGTGTGCCTTCAAGCTCGATCTGGTAATCATGACGGGAACGTGGCGCGCGGTTTTCTGTCTTAACTTCTGGCTTGAGGCTTACCTTGACCATGTCGAAGAGAACGTCGGCTCGTGCGCTTCCGGTCGCTTTTTCGTGGCGAAAGGCAATACAGCGCACCGGTGCCATGAGTCCGCGGGCTGCGGAACGATCAATGTCAAACATCTCATTGAGTGCCTGCTTGAGCAAGGCCAAGTCATCTTCGGAAAAGCCGGTCTGAGCGGCTAATGTGGCATTGATAAAGCCATAGCCGCGATAAAGGCCATAGGGGACAGTGAACTTGCGACCGATGGTGCGTTCCTTGTCTACGTCCTTCTCATTCGTCACCGCACAGCGGGTGATTGCAAATTCGGCGGAGACGATTGGGTCCAGGCTCCTTGAGAAGGTCAGTTGTACTGGCCCACGAACCTGACCAGTGTTGACCTCAGTTGTCATGACAGCGCCGAAAGTACGAATGTCGAAGTAGTTGTCACACATCCACTTTGTGAGTTCGCGTGCCTCGGCCTCCTTTTTAGGCAGACCTGCTTTAGGGTCTCTGCCCTTCGCAATGTATGCGTTGGCGTGCTCATTATTCAGCACGGCACGCTCACGCACATAAATGCGATAGCCCATCGAATCGGCTTTGCTGTCGGCAATGTAGTTGCGGACCTTACGTTTGAGACAAACGTCTGTAACCAATCCCTGATTCGTTTCTGGATCAATACGCGGCAGGTTCCCAGCGTCTGGGTCGCCGTTCGGGTTGCCGTCTGTTATGTCGAAAAAAAAGACAAAATCATAGCGGTTCTTTATCGGTTCGCTCATGCCTGGTTTATCTCCTGAGATTCCTTCTCTCGTTGTTCCTTGTTCTTAAAAAATTCCTGACGCTGCTGGAAGTAGCCGACGATGAATTGGCCTTGCTCTTCAAGGGTGAGCTGTCGCGGAAAGGTAAATGGCTTGTCTTCCATGATGGAACCAAGCAACTTACTGAAATATGCTCTACTGCCGCTCTTCAGCTTCCGCATATGATGATTGTTCAAAACGAGCAGCCGTGGTAAAACCAGCAAGGGCGTAGCGGCTGCCGCGCCGAAGAAGCGGTCTTTGATTGTCGCATTCAGCTTCGCGTTTGGGTTGTCTTCCTGCACGCTTGCTTCTTGTGCTCGCTCGAGCACCGCGAAAATTCGCCCGCAACGGTAAGCAAGACCGCGTTCCTGCTCGTTTAGTTCCATGTTGATCTCCATAGGTTTGCCTTGCAGGCGAGAGTTGCGAACGAGTACGGCCTTGATTGCGCTCACGCGAGGGAACGACACCTCACCATCTGAGCGGATGCGACGGATCATGGTCGCGAGCAGCGATTGTGGGTACGGACCGCCAGCTAAAATAGACCGCGCTAGCTCCCCCGCAAGCTGGGGGGAGACGACCCTTGTATCGTAGCTTTTCAGCCTGCCGGTAGCCTTCTCGCGTTCCGCTCGGCCCGTGGCCTGCACGATCTGCCATGCGGGTAGCAGGCGTCCGTCCCGGCTGCCCGCCAGTGCGAAATCCCGCACATGCTGAGCTAGCTTGTTACGCAATTCGGGCGCGTCCTGCTCGATCCACAAGCGTACAGAGAGGCGCGAAGCATTTGGCGACAAGCCAAGAACGTAAAATTTCGTGCCGCGTTCATCAGGGCCGTCCACGGTAGCGTTTGTACCGTCGCGCAACTGCTCAATCAGACGACGCGCCTGTTCGACACGTGCTCTATCTTCTTCGACCATGCCCGCAGTTTCCGCAGCTGAACCGCCAAAAAACTCTGCAAAGGCGTCTTCGAGGATGGTGGGATGATCTGCCCAGTAGGTGAGAGTAGCGTCTCCAAGGTTCACGCGACGCTTCTGTTTTGGGTCGAGCAGATGGTTCAGCGCGTTTGTATACCGGAAGGTGACACCAACGCTTACCGGAGCATTGTAGCTTTGGCCTTTTCCATAAGATTCGAAAGCCGAAGCATTAAACGAAACGAGCAAAGCACCTGAAGTTTGAGCACCATTTACACCTTTGATTTTCGGTTCGTGAAGACGAGAGACCGGACCGACTTCTCCGCAGACAAGGCAATGACCCACATTCTCCTGTTCCGCGTTCTCCTCTCTTGTTGGTTCAATAACCTGCTCATGGACATATGCAGTCTCGCCTAAGATGCGAAACACTCCGAAATTTGTACTAATATCTGCTAGCCGTTCACTATGTTGCGCAGCGTGTTCTGGTGCCCAACCACGCAGGAAGTTGCACACTGTCGTGAAAGCTGGGTGATTGATCTGCTGTTCAAGCGTGAGGTGCTTGTCACGGAAGTTAACAAAGGCGAGAGGGGCACGTTTTTGCTTTAGCGGATCGGCGCTCCAGCCAAGCATGTATTCCGCGTTGTCCCACAAAAACCGAGCATTCAGGCCTGCGCCAGTAGGCTTGCTTTGTCCGGAAACAACGAGTGAGACCGGCCGCATCTTCTTGCCTTCAAGTTGGCGCAGATCGGCGAAGGAATGCAGCGAACCGTCGTGATTCAGCACAACGCAGAAGCTGACCTTCTGCACGGATTTGCCTGGAGGTGCGAGTTCTGACTTGCCTTCGGCAACGATGCGGTCATAATGTTCCGCGAGCCTTTGCAGGATCATGTGTGCGCCTCGGTCAGTGAGGGAACGGCGATCACGCCGTCACGCATGGTTGCGCGAAAGAAGCGTGCATGACGTTCTTTGCTTGAGAAGTCCAGATCGTGCAGCATCCATCCCAGATCGCGTTCGCCGTACAGTGAGCGGTGTGGCAAGGGCAACTCATCGTCATGTTCCAGTAGGCGGAAGTGCGCGGCAAACTCGCGACACCCGAGATAGGGCCGGGTAAAGCACTCACCACGGCGGGCACGGCGCTGAAACTGGTCGAGATGTTTGGCGGTGTTCTCGGGTCCACTCAAAATTTCGAAATGTGCCTCAATCAGATACCGAACGTCTCGCAGCAAAAGGGCGGCGCGCTGTTGACGCGTATCAGAATCAGAGGCGATCTGTTCCAGCATTCCTTCTCCACTCTTCATCACACCGGCTGCAGTAGCCGCGGAGATCTTGTCCTTGACTTCGTTTCGGCGTAATGAAGTGAAACGTATAGGACGCAGCACAGTGAGTCGATCAATTACCCAGCGAATTTCCGGTTTCCAATAGATCGCTTCAACTACGCCGCGGGCAGCGGAGGGTGTTATTACGTCGTAGCTGACACGCTCAACCTTCATTTCGGGGCGAGTGAAGCAAGCCCATTCTCCCCAACATTCCAGACGAACACCAATTGCCATGCACACTCCTAGGTAGCTACACACCCCACGCCTGAGCATCCAGACCGAACCCGTCGAGCATCAGGCCGGTGTTGTCGCGGTACACGTCTTTGCGAAGTAGCAGCCCACCGCCAGAAGAATGCTGCTGCACAACGTGCTCCGCGACCATCCGTTCGTACGCATGACGAGGGATGGAGACGAGGTAAGGTTGCAAAAGTCTTTGTGGAAGGAACTCTACATGGCCGTCACGGAGAACGTCACGCATCTGCGTAGATTTCTTATCAAAAGGAACCAAAATGGGAAGTTGTGTGTCCTCGATGACGCGGTATCGCTGGGCGGCCTCGCGAAACTGAAACAGTAGCCCCTTAGACTTCTGGTCGAGTCTGAAGCAGGACATCACGTCCTTCTTGTCCCAACTATCGCGCTGGCCCCAATACAGCAGCCGAAAGTAAGCCTCGATTGCAGTCGGAGCAAGTGGGTCATCTCGAAATTCTGAATGCGTGAACATCTCGCTACCGGCCTGCCGTGCCTGCTCTAGAAATCCCATCAGTCCTCGCTCGGCGGTCTCGAAGACGTGGGTGGTTCCAAGGGGAAGCAGGCCCTCGCGATTGCACCTGCCCGATGCTTGTGCGATGGAATCCAATCCTGCCGCCGCCCGATACACCACAGGAAAGTCGAGGTCCACGCCGGCCTCAACAAGCTGTGTGCTGATAACGCGACAAGGCGGCAACGCCGGATTCGACATTCGCGCTCGTACTGCAGTGAGGACGGCTGTGCGGTGCGCTCCGCACATAAGCGTGCTCAGGTGAAAGCAGTCCGATGGTGCAACCAAAGAGGCATCCGGCTCCGTTAGTGCTTTGTACAAGGCCATTGCATGTGGCCGTGTATTCACGATGCAGAGCACGC
>CALMAP010000221.1:6364-6682 GCA_937859825.1 uncultured Terriglobus sp.
AGGTTCTGCTGCAAGCCGTTCTACAACTTCGACATCACGCAATGCGCCGTCGTGCTTCACCTCAACGCGCCGCAATGCGGCAAACAGTGGCAGCGGTTCCGCGATGATGGGCCTTACTTCTTTTAAGCCTATGGGAAAATCTGGCCTGTACTGCAGTGCCGGTTGCGTGGCTGTACAGAGCACCACCGAGCAGCCATAGTTCCGAACAAGCTCCTGCAAGGCGACGAGCGTTGGTTTGAGCAATTCAATGGGCAGTGTTTGTGCTTCGTCCAGAATGATCACGCTGTTTGCGACGTTGTGGAGTTTTCGACACGGCGT
>CALMAP010000222.1:0-2107 GCA_937859825.1 uncultured Terriglobus sp.
CCCCGGCGGGGGGACGCGCGGCGCGGCGGCGGGCAGCGACGCGTTCGCCCGGCCCGCGACCGAGACGCCGCCGTGACGCACCTTCATCCGGTTCTCCGCGATCACGGGGCCGACGACCGAAGCATCGAGCCCCCACTTCACGAACACGTCGAGCACTTCCTGCTCGCGGCCCGCGTGGGCGACGAGCAGCATGCGCTCCTGCGATTCGCTCAGCATGATCTCGTAGCTGCTCATGCCGCTGTCGCGCTGCGGCACCAGGTCGAGTTCGATCTCGAGACCAACGCCGCCGCGCGCGCCCATCTCGCAGGTGGAGCAGGTGAGCCCCGCCGCGCCCATGTCCTGGATGCCCGCGACCGCGCCGGTCTTCATCGCTTCCAGGCAGGCTTCCAGCAGCAGCTTTTCCAGGAATGGGTCGCCCATCTGCACGTTGGGGCGCTTCTGCTCGCTGCCTTCTTTGAACTCCTCCGATGCCATGGTCGCGCCGTGAATGCCGTCGCGGCCTGTCTTCGCGCCCACGTAGATCACGGGGTTCCCGATGCCGGTGGCTTTGGCGTAGAAGATTTCGTCGTGCCGCACCAGGCCTAGCGCAAAGGCGTTCAGCAGGGGATTGCCGCTGTAACAGGCCTCAAAGCGGGTTTCGCCCCCTAGGTTGGGTACTCCGAAGCAGTTGCCATAACCGGCCACGCCGTGCACAACGCCTTCCATGACCGAGCGGTTTTTGGCGTAGTCGATGGGGTCCGAGGCCGGTGGCGCTTCTGGCGAAGCAGATCCCTCCGCTTCGCTGCGGGATGACAAACCTGAAGGAGACAATGGCCCGAAGCGGAGGGAATCCATCACGGCCATGGGTCGCGCGCCCATGGTGAAGATGTCGCGCAGAATGCCGCCCACGCCGGTGGCCGCGCCCTGGTACGGCTCAATGTAGCTGGGGTGGTTGTGCGATTCGATCTTGAAGGCGCATGCCCAGCCGTCGCCCACGTCGATGATGCCGGCGTTTTCGCCCGGTCCCTGCATGACGGAACCCGGACCGGTCAGGCGGGTGCCCTTCGTAGGCAGGCGCTTCAGGTGCACGCGGCTGCTCTTGTAGCTGCAGTGCTCCGACCACATCACGCTGTAAATGCCAAGCTCGGTCAGCGACGGCGTGCGGCCAAGTGCGGCAAGAATTTTGCCGTACTCTTCGTCCGTAATGTTGTGGGTCTTCAGAAGCGCGGCAAGCTGCTCGGCAGAGGCGCGCAGAGGCTCTGGCACGTCATTTGCAGAACTGGCGAAATCGGCGTCGGACGTGGCTGCGACCGTCGCCTCGGGCGAGATGGCTGTGGGCTGGCTCACCACAGTAGTTTCGCATGACGCATACGGTATCTCTTACCATCGAGCTGCTTAAGCTGGGCGCGGCGCTCAGGCCTCGTCCCAGGCGGTGACGTTTGCTCCACCGAAAATGCCCTGCCGCATCTTGGGTGTGAAAAACCGGCCGAAGTCTCCAGCAGAGGGAGCCGTGCCCTCATTCAACTGCTGCATCTGCTCCGGGGCAAGCACCAGATCGAGCGCGGCAAGGTTGTCCTGCAACTGCTCGACGGACTTCGCTCCAATGATGGTGGAAGTCACACCCGGCTGCGCGATGACCCAGGCCAGTGCCACCTTCGCGAGCGGCAGGCCTGCGGTGTCAGCTACCTTGCGCAGTACATCCAGCGCCTGCCAGTTGTGCTCGTTGAATTTCTGGAACGAGGGCAGATTCAGGTCCAGCCGACCGCCACCCTGCTGCACGTTGCCCTGCGCATCTCGGGTGTACTTACCGGCGAGAAAGCCAGCGCTCAACGGGCTCCACGGCGTGATGCCCAGTCCAAGTTCACGCGCGGCTGGAACAGTCTCCAACTCAATGCCGCGTTCGTCCAGCGAATAGGGAAGCTGCAGCGCGATAGGCCCGGGAACACCGTGCGCTTCCGCAAGCGTGGCCATGCGAGTGGCGTACCATGCGGGCACGTCTGAAAGACCGAAATAGCGGATCTTGCCCGCGCGCTGCAGGTCCCCGAGCGATTGCAGCACCTCGTCCACCGGTGTGACCTGGTCCCAGGCGTGCATCCAGAACAGGTCGACATAGTCGGTCCGCAGGCGG
>CALMAP010000222.1:2117-6695 GCA_937859825.1 uncultured Terriglobus sp.
ACGGTACATGTTCTTGCGGCCATTGCCGCCCAGCAGGGGCCTTCCCTGGTTGGGATTGAAGGTGGACTTGGTGGCCAGCACCAGATCGTCGCGCAGCTTGCCCTCTGCGATGTAGCCGCCAACAAGTTCTTCGCTGCGGCCTTTGGCGTACACATCGGCCGTGTCGAGGAAGTTACCGCCTGCCTCGACATAGGCGCGGAAGACCGCTTCTGATACCTCGTCCGGCGATCCCCAGCGAGGTGTGCCAAAGGTCATACAGCCAAGCGCGAGAGGACTGACGACGAGACCGGAGCGGCCAAGAGCGCGAAGATCGGAAAGCTTCATGCCCGATGAGATGCGCCTGCAGGGCCTCAGACGCAAAACAGCCGGGGCATGTGGCCCCGGCTGTCGAAGTGCTTGCTTCGCGAATGCTATGCAGTCATGAAGCGGCGGCGGGCAGCGCCCACTACACCGAGCAGACCGGTGCCAAGCAGCAGGAGGCTGGAGGGCTCAGGCGTTACAGCAGCGGCAGCATTGGTGTAGTTCAGAACATACTTCTGGCCGGCAACCACGTTCATGCCGGAGAAGTTGATCTGAAGGGTACCGTTACCGATGAGGTTGATGCCCGTCGGCGGAGCCGAGGTCGTGCTGGCATCAAGCGAGATGCTGTTGAACGCCTTGGTCAGGTCGCTCAGGTAGTAACCGACGAGCGAGCCCGACGGCGTGAACTGACCGGTGTTCAGAAAGGTCGTGATGATCTGAGTGGCGGTAATGTCCACCGTCATGAAGTTGAAGGTGGTTCCATTGATCGTGAACTCCGGGGTAGAGCTGGTGTTCGCGACGGTGGTGCTGTTGTAGTACGTGGTGGAAGCGTTGGGATAGTAGTAGGTGAGGTTGACGGTATCGCCAATTGCATTGGCATGGGCCTTGACCGGGGCGAAGCCCACGGTAGCGACCACAAGGGCGGCGAGAACTGCTTTGAACATTGAGCGCACTGGAAGACTCCGGGAAGTAGTTGCCTGCTAAACATACCCCAGACGCGTCAGATTGCATCACCCTATCGGAGAAAATCTCCTACTCTTTAGTAACATTTACCTCGCCGTTGATGAGACAGCACCACAAAGAGTGCTATATCGTTACCAGAATGGTTCCACGAATGTCTCGACTCACTGACCCGTGGACCCAAAGCCGCCCTCACCCCTGAGGGTCTCGTCCAGAGCGTCAACCTCATGGAAGTCAGCCTCGATCTTCCGCACGATCCGCAGTTGGGCGATCCGGTCTCCGGCGGCAAGTGCAATGGGGCTATCTGTAATGTTGATCAGCACCACCCGGATTTCGCCGCGGTAGCCAGGGTCGATCACACCCGCAAGTGTGGTGATGCCTCGCACCGCAAGGCCGCTGCGATCTTCCACCAGCGCGCCGTAGTCCGCATGGAAAGCCATGGCGATACCCGTGCTCACGACCGCGGTGCGGTGCGGTTCGATGTTCGCTGGCTCTACGCTATACAGGTCCGCGGCAAGATCGCCGTAGGGACCGGTGTGCGCATAGTGCGGAAGACGCGCGTCTTTGTGGAGTCGCTTGACTGCGATGCGGGGCATGCCCTGAGCATAAAGCTTTAGGTGCGCTTGCCTTGCGCACGGCTGGATTGCTTGCGGCGGACCGGCTCGCCAGGGCCTTCATCCCGCAGGCGCTGCCGAAAGGTGCAGCGATGGCACCGCCATGGGAAATACCCAAGCACCGACCAGAACGCATCGGGAAAACCGCGACGGGCGCTCCGCAGCATGGCAACATTTCCGCACTTCGAACAGATGTGTTCCAACCGGGGCTCCTGCGGCGAGAGATCGGCACCTTAAGAATCTCAAAAGCCTATAGGACAGAAGGCACCCCTGGCGCGAGGTGATATCGCCGAAGCATAAAGAAAGGAAGCCACGCAAACGCAATTTGAACATGCGCTGACTTAGCATCCATATGGCGTGTGCTTGCCCGCCATATGGCGTATACTCTGGTTGAGGTGAGGGCATGACCGCAGCGCTGATTGCTGACGTTCTCGGTGGGCACAAGTCGCTGCGCGTCCATATTCAGAACGAGCCGGAGCTGGTAACGCTGACGCGTAAGGGCTTTCCCGTGGGTGCGCTGACCAGCATGGCCAAAGAATTGAAGCTGCCGGTCACCGCAGTGGCGAAAGTGGTTGGCATTACGGAACGCACTCTCAGTCGGCGTATCGCGGAAAAGGGGCGCCTCTCGGCTCACGAGTCGGACCGATTGGTACGGCTTGCGCGCGTTTTTGCCCACGCCGTAGACGTGCTGGAGAGTGGGGAATCCGCTTCCAAGTGGCTGCAGATTCCGAACCGTGCCCTGGGTGGGGATGTTCCATTAGAACTGCTGGATACAGATACTGGAGCGGCACAGGTTGACGTGATTCTTGGGCGCATCGAGTACGGCATTTTCAGCTAATGCGGCTCTGGCGAATCCTATCTGCCCGGCATGCTGCCACAGCGTTTTCAGGGCAGGGGGCGCGTCTCTACGAAGGCCGCTGGCATTCGCAGGGGACGCCTCTGGTCTACACGGCCTCTTCCCTGGCGCTCGCCTCCGTCGAAGTGTTCGTCAATCTGTCCGAACAGGTTCCCTTACCCAACCTTGTCGCGATCCCAGCAGAACTGCCTGACGTTTTTCTCAACGACCGTATTCTGGAAAGGGATCTGCCGGAGAATTGGCGCGACGTTCCCTCCCTGGCCTGCCGCGCAACCGGATCGGAATGGTTCCAAAGCCGCCGCAGTGTTGCACTCCAGGTTCCGTCTGCCGCCGTGATGCAGGAATGGAACATCCTGCTCAATCCCGAGCACCCCGACTTTGCCTGCGTAGCCGTTGGCGAGCCACAACCCTTTCGTTTTGACAGGAGAATGTTTCGAAGTGCGTAAGCCCCTGCTGGCCCTGGCGGTCTCCGCGTTTGGCATCGGAACCACGGAATTCATCATCCTCGGCCTCTTGCCTGACCTTGCGCACGACTTCTCCATCTCGATTCCGAAGGCAGGTACGCTGGTCACGGCGTATGCGCTCTCGGTCACGCTCGGCTCGCCCTGGATTGCGCTGATTGTCTCGCGCTGGGAGCGAAGGCGTGCCCTGGTATTCCTTATGGGCATGTTCCTGATGGGGAATGCACTCTGCGCACTTGCGCCGAATTATGGTTTACTGCTGGGCGCGCGCATCCTTACGGCACTCTCACACGGAGCGTTCTTCGGCATTGGCAGTATCGTAGCCGCGGGCCTGGTGCCGTATGAGCAGCGTGCGCGAGCGATCGCCCTGATGTTCAGCGGCCTCACGCTCGCCAACGTGTTGGGTGTGCCGGCCGGAACGGCACTGGGGCAGCATTTTGGCTGGCGCATGGCCTTTGCCGCGCTCATCCCCATTGGCCTGATTGCGGGCGCGGGACTTTTGCGCTACCTGCCCACACAGAAGCCGGAACCTATTGCGCTAAAGAACGAGTTGAAGGCTGTGCTGCGGCCCGGCGTTCAACTCGTTCTTACGATCAGTACGCTATCTTCCGTGGCGATGTTCTGCGTGCTGACGTATATCACTCCCATTCTGGAAACGGTGACAGGCCTGCAGCCACACGCGGTCACCTGGGTGCTGGTCGCCTTCGGCATCGCCATTACTCTCGGCAATCTGGCAGGCGCGCGATTAAGCGACTGGCGTCAGGTACCCACTCTCTTTCTTGGATACGGTGCGCTGCTGCTGATCTTTCTCGTCATGCCGCTCGCCATTCACAACGTGGTGACGGCTGTGGCTGTCGTATGCATCTTTGGTGCGGTCAACTTTGCCGCGGGTGCTCCGCTGCAGGCGCGTATCGTGGAGCAGGCCAAGGACGCACCAAACCTGCCCTCAACCCTGAACCAGGGGGCGTTCAACCTGGGCAATGCGCTCGGCGCAAGCCTGGGTGGCTTGGTATTGACGCAGGGCTATGGCTACCAGCGGCTCAGCATTGCCAGTGCTGCCGTTACCTGCGTTACGCTGCTGGTGGTGCTGGCCGCCGCGCAACTGGAACGAAGGCAGCTTCGTACGATCCCTACTTCGCTAGAAACACCAGAAAATAGTCCTGTCCGTCCGCCTTGGTGAAATCGTAATGCTCGATTTCGCGAAAGCCCGCCGCAGCCATCTCACGTTCCACGATGCCCTGCTTCAGCCCGTGGTCTGCACCATTGCCGTTGCGGTCGATGATGCCGACACGTGCGCCTGGCTTCAACGCTGGGCGCAGGTTGGCCAGCAGCGTCTTCGTGTCCGCGATCTCGTGGTAGACCTTCAGCATCATCACCGAGTCCACGCTGCCGGGCAGCAGCTTCGGGTCGGTCGGCGTGCCGAGCGTCGGTTTCAGGTTGGATAGTTGATCCTTCGTGGCGCGCTCTTCCATGGCGCGGATGTACTGCGGGTTGATGTCCTCCGCATAGACGATGCCGTTTGTCCCTACGCGCTTTGCCGCACGCTCCGCGAACCAACCGCCGCCCGCACCGATGTCGGCCACTGCTTTGCCGGGCGTGATGTGCAGAATGTCCATCACGCGATCGATCTGCAGCGTCTGCGCACGGTCGCCGTATTCAAAAATGC
>CALMAP010000223.1 GCA_937859825.1 uncultured Terriglobus sp.
ACCAGTACGTTCTGCTGGGACTTCCCTGCGGACCTGCACTGGAAAGAAGAGCGGGGATGGTGTGCAGGCCAGCCCGGTAACACACGGGAAGCATGAAGGACGAATGTGGCCGTGTCAATCCTTTTCGTTGCAGGATCGACAAAATTTCACCCTTGGCGCAGCGGGTGATAGGTGCGGTAGGCCTCGTCTGTAATTGCGGTGTAGGGTTTGTGCGTCACCGGGTGGCCGGTCTCCGGCTTCACCGTCAGCGTGTCGCCCGCGCTGGAGACTTCCGCGTTGAGCAGCGCCTTCTCGTCCATCTCCGTCGGCCAAATACCTGTCGCCATGAACACCACCGGTCCGCGCAAGAGTGCGCCTAGACGTGCGTTGCCGATTGCGGTGGAAGGTGTCAGGTTCGTTGCCGCAGGTTCACTTTGGGCAAGCGGTGCGGAGGGCTGTGGCGATGCCGCAGCAGTGCGAATCGCTGTGACGTTTAGCGTCTCCGTACGCAACGGCATCTCGAACTCGACTTCGACGCGATCGTTGTTGCGCCATTGGCGGCGCAGCGTGTGCCAGGTGCCCGGCTGCACCGCGCTGTCGGTGGGCTTGCCGTTGACCAGCACACGGGTCTTCGGACCGGCCCATGCGGGAATGCGCAGCGCGAGTGGGAACTCGGCATCCTTTTGCATGGCAAACGTAAGTGATGTGTTGGCCTCTGCCGGATAGTTCGTCTGCTGTGTGAGCGTAATAGGTGAACCGCCGTGCTTCCATGTCACGCGAGACGGCACGTACAGATTCACCGTAAGCCCCGTCCTCTCCGTCCGCGCGTGGTCGTCGCTCGAGCGCGGCACGCCCGCGAAGTACGACGAGATGCCGTAGTCCGCCGCGATCTGTGGCAGGGTGCCGCTGCAGCAGGGCCACTTGTCGCGCGAGTAATTCTTGTGGCCGGTCATGGTGAAGTCGGAGTAGTAGAAAGCAGTGCCGTCCGCCAGCACGGGCTTTGCGCCCAGCACGGTGTTGTAGAGCACACGCTCCATGCTGTCCCCGTACCTGGGGTCGCCTGTGAGCGTGAGCAGGGAACGCGTGATCTTGAAATGGCCATAAGCGCCGCACGGTGTCTCGAACGACGCGGCCTGCGTGAAGAGCGACTTGCCGAGATCGTCCGTACCGGGCCGAAGCAGCGTCTCGCCCGGGCCCCATCCGCCTGTGGCGAAGCTCTGCTCCTGCAGCATGCGGAAGCCGTTGGTCGCCGCACGCAGGTGCTTCTCGCTGCCAAGCGTGAGGTAAGCCTGCATCGCGGAAGAGAAGGCGTTCACATGCGAGTAGGCGTGCTCGCCAGGAAGCACGTTGATGTTTTCGGAGAGCGGGTTGAAGTAAAGGTCGTCCTCCAGGAAGCGCACCGCTGCATCGCGAAACTCAGGCCTGTTCGTCAGGCGGTAGGCGTGGAAGAGGTTCTCCGGCAGAGTGTAGCTTTCGTCCCACGTTTCCGCGTCGTTGTGGTGGGTGCGCACACGCTGTTCGGGACGCGAGAGCGCCTTTTCCGGCAGGTGCGGCAGTGCGGAGGTGAGTGCCGTCTGAAGCATGGCTGCGGCCTTCGGCGACTGCGCATATTGCAGTGCGTCCACCAGGCCGCACATGACTTTGTCGAAGGTGTAGGCGGGGAGGGGATAGCCGTTGTAGAAGCGCCCGGTCAGCGTGGGCGCAAGACCGGTCAGCAGTGCGTTCACCTTGGCCCGCTGGGCGGTGCCGCCCGTGATGGCCGCGCCGCGCGCGAGTGCGGAGATCCACTGGCCGAGCGAGTGCCCCGGCACAAAACCTTCGAACGAGCCGTGCGGATCGAAGAACGGCGAGTTGCTGTACCAGCCGCCAAGGTCATCGCCAGGAGCAGCGAGCCCGCTGCGCTCGCGATAAGGCTTCAGCATCGCGTCGGTGTC
Source organism: uncultured Terriglobus sp. (assembly GCA_937859825.1). Classification (GTDB taxonomy): domain Bacteria; phylum Acidobacteriota; class Terriglobia; order Terriglobales; family Acidobacteriaceae; genus Terriglobus. The sequence goes on from CALMAP010000223.1 coordinate 1,914, forward strand.
GATGTCCAGCAGCAACTGCTGGTGGTGTTCGAACTGCTGCTGCATCAGCCCGGGGAGCAGCGTTACAGCGCTGTAATCCAGCCTGCGCAACTGCGGTTCAGGGACGACCACCGGTGCGGCATAAAGCGGACGCATCGAAGGTACGGACAGGGTGGCGGCAACGGCTGCCGAGCTCTTGAGAAATCCCCTGCGTGAGATCGCGCCGTTCTCCGCTGTGCGAGCTGTTTCGGTCATTTGTCCTATTCCCTCGTGTTTCCCGCTTCACGTACGATTGCGATTCGCATGCGACTTTGTCTAGGTCTGGCGACTCTTATCGCCAGTATCGCAAGGTAAATGCCTCAACCACGCGGACCCATGTCGCGTTGTCTCGCGTCACCCTTGTTGTTGCTGGGAAAGCGTGATCAATGTACCACTGTGAACCAGGCAGGAGGAGAGATCATTGAACCGCAGGACCTTTCTTGGAGTGTCAACCGCGGCAGCCGCCACCGTGTCCAGCCGCGCAGGCCTTGCACTTGCTCCCGCGGAGCAGCGGCCGAACTTTCTGTTCATCATCGCGGACGATCTGATGTTCCGCACCATTGGTGCAATCAACAACCCTGAGGCGCACACACCGAACCTCGACGGTCTGGTGCGGCAGGGCTGTCACTTCACGCACTGCTTTCATCAGGGCTCGTGGACGGGCGCGGTCTGCGTAGCGAGCCGCACCATGCTGAACACCGGACTGACCACCTTCCATGCGCATCGTGCCGACTCAGAAAACCAGGCTGGCACACTGCCCACTTGGGGGCAGACGCTGCGTGAGAGTGGTTATGACACCTTCATCACGGGCAAGTGGCACCTGGATGCGGTCGCGCTGCAGCGGTCGTTTTCTGAGATGGGGCCTGTCGCTCCGGGCTACCTGCCGTCCACGCCGGACATGTACGACCGCCCCGCGCCCGGCAACAACTGGGACCCGGCGAACCGCGAGCTACTCGGTCATTGGCTGCACCAGGGCGTTTGGCTCAACCGCGCTAACGACGAGAACATTCAGCACTCAAGCGAGCTCTACGCCGATGCCGCCATCAAGCACCTGACCACCGCGGTGCCGCGCAAGACCGCGCCCTTCTTCATGTACGTGGGTTTCAACGCACCGCACGATCCGCGACAGGCGCCGCAGGAGTTTCTCGACATGTACCCGGTGGAGAAGATCGCCATTCCACCCAACTATCTCCCGGAACATCCTTTCGATCAGGGCGACCACAAGACGCGCGACGAGCTGCTGGCCCCGTTCCCGCGCACAAAGCACGACGTGCAGGTACACCGCCGCGAGTACTACGCGATCATCAGCCACATGGACGCGCAGATCGGGCGCATCCTCTCCGCGTTGAAGGCCTCTGGCAAGGCAGACAACACGTACGTGATCGTGACTGCAGACCACGGCCTTTCAGTCGGCGAGCACGGCCTGATGGGCAAGCAGAACCAGTACGAATGTTCCATGCGCATGCCGCTGCTCATTTCGGGTCCTGGCATCAAGCCGGGCAAGCGCGTGGACGAAATGGTCTATCAACACGCGATGTTCGCCACCACGTGCGAACTTGCCGGCGTACCGTTGCCGAAGCATGTGGAGTTTCCATCGATCGCACCCATGCTGCGCGCGGCAACGCCGCAGCCGATGAACGACGCCATGTTCGGCTGGCTCAACGTGCTGCAGCGATCCATCCGCACAACGCAGCACAAGCTAATCTTCTACGCGCACCTGAACCGCTTTCAGGTCTTCGACTTGGAGAAAGACCCGTGGGAGATGCACGACCTTGTCGACAACCCTGCTTACGCGCAAATCAAGCAGGACCTGATTACGAAACTGAAGGCCAAGCAGAAGGAGCTGGGCGACACCATGAACATCGACCATCCCGTAACGCCCGCACCGGGAAACAACTACTGACCCTGAAAAGACAGAGAAGACCATGAGAGTGTTTGAGCAGACAGACCATAAGAGATTGAGCAATCTGAAGCGCGTTGCCGCTTTGGTACTCGGAATGGCTGCAGTATCCATCGCACCGCATTGCATACTCGCGCAGTCCGCTACGGGGGAACTCAGCATCACCGTTACTGACGCAAGCGGCGCCGTGGTGAAGGACGTGGAAGTGACGATCACCGGAACCGATACCGGAGCGGTCGTTCGCACGTTGAAGTCCAACGACAAGGGAGTGGCCGAGGTGCCGCTGCTGCAGCCCGGCCGTTACAACACGCACATCACGGCACCCGGATTCAAGTCGTTTGACCGCAATGGCGTCACGGTCTCCGTGGATAGCGTGGTTTCGCTCGACCTCTCGCTGCAGCTTGGCGAGAACAGTGAGACCGTGACCGTGACCGGCGAAGCTCCCATGCTTGAAGACAAGTCGGAAACCCTCTCCGAAGTCATCAGCAGCCAGCAGGTCACGGCGATTCCCCTGAACGGCCGCAACTATCTGGACGCGGCAAACTATGTACCGGGTGTGATCCCCACTGCGGCTGGGCGTGATAACACGTTCTCCGCCTACGGCAACACGGGCCTGCAGAATGCGTTCTTGCTCGACGGCGCGCGCAACGTGAACTACCTGCGTGGGCTCGATAACCAGCGGCGCGATATGATCCGGCCTCCGCTGGACGCGTTGAGCGAGTTCACGGTCGATACCAGCAATTTCTCCGCGCAGTATGGCGCTGCTGCGGGTGGCGTGGTCAACGCCATCACGAAGAGCGGCAGCAACCAGTTCCACGGCTCGCTGTATGAGTTCTTCCGCAACGACGACCTGGACGCGCGTAACTATTTCGCCACGCGCAGGCCACTGCTGGTGCGCAACCAGTACGGTGCGTCGCTGGGCGGCCCGGTCCTGCACGACCGGCTCTTCTTCTTCGCCGCGTATGAGGGATTGCACCAGCGAGACGAGATCGTCTCCACCGCCACCGTGCCGACGGCGCTTGAGCGCACGGGCGACTTTTCGCAATCGGGCAAGGCGATCTATGACCCGACCACCACCGTCGGCATCGGCACGACGGCGCGGCGCACACAGTTTCCGGGGAACAGGATCACCACGCTGAACCAGATCGGCAGCGCCCTGGCCAACTACTATCCCTTGCCCAACGCGCCTGATCTTGGTCCAAATGGGTACCGCCGCAATGCGCCTGAGCGTGTCGACTCAAAGAACGGCATCACCCGCGTGGACTGGCAGGCCACAAAGAGCGACAGCATCTTCGGCCGCTACGCACAGAGTTCTATCTCCACGTCGAACCAGGCCGCGCTGCCCGCACCCGCCGCGAACCCGGGCATCTCCACCATTCCCTCGAAGGGTATTGGTGTGGGTTACACCCGCATCCTGACTAACTCGCTCGTGAATGAGTTTCGCTTCTCGTGGGCGACCACCGGTATCCTCTCCGGTGGCACGCTTGCTCGTAATGAGATCATCGCCGGCTCACTCGATCCGCGCGTTGTTTCGGGCACGCCGAACTTCAATGTGACCAGCCTGAGCAGCCTCGGCGGCCAGGCGCCATGCTGCGGCAACAGTCCACTGCAGAAGACCTCCGGCGTGTTCGACTACGCGGACAACGTCTCCTGGTCGCGTGGCAAGCACCAGTTCAAGTTTGGTGGCGAGTTCCTCTGGATCCGGCCGCATACCTTCGCGACCTCGAATGGCCGCTCCACCTTCGGCTTTACGGGTGTGTTCACGCAGAACCCCTCCAGCCGCGGCAACACCGGCTATGCCATCGCCGACCTGCTGCTCGGCTACGCGGACACGCTGCAGACCGGCACCGTGGCCGAAAACGAGGAGCGTGGCACCGCCTACGGTATCTACGCCGCAGACCAGTACCAGCTGACGCCCGCGCTCACCATCAACTATGGCGTTCGTTATGAGTACACGGCACCCTTTGTCGAGACGCAGAACCGCATGGGCAACTTCATCCTCGACCAGGGAAGCCCGCAGTACGGCAGGCTGATCTTCGCGGGCGATTCGACGCGGCCGCGAAGCCTCATCTATCCCGACCGCAACAATGTGGCGCCGCGTATCGGTCTCGCGTACAAGGTACCCGGTGGGAGCGACATGACCCTCCGCGCCTCCTACGGCATCTTCTTCGCGCAGGACGAAGGCACGGGCGTGACCAACCGGCTCACCAGCAATCCGCCGTTCTTCGGCTATGGCTCGGTCACCACGTCGAGCGACCAGCTGAATACGGCGACCGGCTTTACCCTCGCTTCCAATGCGACGATCGCGCGGCCAAATCCAATCGCACCATCGAGCTTTGTGCTGGTGCCTACCGCAACCGCAACACTCGTCAGCTGGCCCGACCACTTCAAGACTCCGTACGTGCAGCAATGGAGCCTGAGTGTGCAGAAGCTGCTGCCGTGGGCCGTGCTGGGTGAGGTGAACGTTGTGGGTAATCACGGGTCGCAGTTGCTTGGCCTTGGGCAGGGCAACCAGCCCACGGTGTTGAACAGCACCACCGTCAACTCGCGCCGGCCGCTCGCCGCATACACCATTGCTCCCGTGAAGACGGTGGGCAACTGGAACGCCAGTGAGTACTCCGGCCTGTCGGCGAAATTCGAGAAGCGCTTCAACACAGGCGTGTCGTTCCTGAATGCATTGACCTACGGCCATGCCTTCGATCTGCAGAACCCCGCGCTTGACCTGTGCGACACCTGCGGCGCGGGCGACACGGTGCAGAACAACTACAACCGCGCGGAGAACTACGCCTCCAGCGATAACGATGTGCGCTTTCGCTATGTGCTGACGGGCCTCTTCCAGTCGCCCTTCGGTAAAGGCAAGCAGGTCTTCAACTCGGCTGTCGCGACTGCCATTGTTGGTGGCTGGGGAGTGTCGCCGGTCTACGTCTACCAGACCGGCCTGCCGTTCACGCCGTCCATGAGCTACGACGCGGCCAACGCCGGAACCATCACGCGGCCTACGCAGCTTTGCGATGGCAACAGCGGCGGCGCAGGCACTGTTCTGCAATGGTTCAACACGAGCTGTTATGCGAACACGGCCTCCTACACGTTTGGCAACACGCGTAGGAATGGTCTGCGCGCGCCGGGTCGCAACTCGCTCAACCTGAGCCTGCAACGGAACTTCCCGCTGCACTTTCTGGGCGAGACCAACCTGAACATGCGTGCGGAGGGCTTTAATCTGCTGAATCACCCGCTGCTCAACGTGCCCGGCGCCGTCATTGGCAATCCGCTTTACGGACGTATCTCAAGCGCGGGCGACCCACGCCAGATACAGCTTGCGGCACGGTTCACCTTCTGAGGAGTGATATCGAACCGGTGAAGGAGAATGGATGCGCGTCTTCTCAGCCGGACGAGCCACTGTCAGAACGCGATTTGATTGCGCAGGTGTTCCTGTCGTTCGAGAAGGACACCGTTCGTCTCGTCAACAGGTACCTGAGCGCTGCCACGCACTGGTTGCCACGCGACGCGGGCTGTATGGCGTCAGCCCTCGCGGGTGGACGCTTGCGGTCTCAGGCTTCTTCTTCGGGATTACCCTGCGCGGCGCCGACATCTTTGTCTTCGAGGCGTGCGACCAGCCCCGCAGTCCACGGAAGCGCGGTCGCATCGTTCGGCTTACCCGTGACGGGCAGCACATCCGCAGCGCGACCGTCGTGGCGAAGGGACTCGACAGCGGATGCCATCAGATTGCTTTCATCGGCGACCGGCTGCACGTAATGGACACCTACAACCAGGCCGTCGGAAAAGATTCCATAGTCGTGGGCGGCTCAAAGCGTGCAGAGCGCTACGACCGCCTGCTGAGGGGTGGAAATCTGAAGGAGGGGAGGGCCCGCCATGAAGGAAGCGACTGCCGCGCACGAGCAAATAGCACTGGCTGCCCCACCCGCTGCGCCTGCACACAACTTCGTTCATGTGGGCGCCACGGCGACGATCTTTCCCGGCGATGCGGAGACGGCGGCGGCTCAGTTCAGGCAAGATCGCACAGATTGCCGCAACGGCCATAAGGGCTTTTCTGGACCGCTCCGGCCTGCGTACGTCGGAAGGCAAATGGATTGCGTTCGCAGCGGCTGCCGCTTCGGCCAGACCGTCATCCTCGACTGGCAGAGGAATGCCCGTGAGTATGCCCGCTACTCCCCGTCCCTGGTGATGCGAGCAAGACGGATGGCCACTCTTCGCGATCGGCCTGTTGCACAGGGCAGAGAGGAAAGCGCCTTTGGTCGACAAGAAGCTTGCTCTTAAGGCTTTTGCACAGGGATTCCCAGGAAGGCAGTATCCGCTTCGCATGCATAGTCTTATGGGAACCTTTGCTGCACAGCGTGCGTACCATCACCTGTCGTTCCAGCCACGCATTTCGCGAGGCGCGCGTGCGGCCAGGGAAATCCATGAAGCCTTTGATCTATTTGCTCGCGGCAAGTGCGGCCGCCGCTCCCTTGCATTCCGATGCGCAACGCAACTGCGCGGGGCAGGCACTTACGGGTCTGGTGCATGACACGACCGCCGGTGTCATTCCTGAAGCGACGGTAACACTTGATGGAACGCAGATCGTGCAAAGCGGAGCGGATGGACGGTTCTCCATGCCGTGCGTCATCGCGGGCATGCACACGCTGAGGCTGGAGGCGCGGGGCTTTGCGACGGTTGAGATCAAGGCAAAGCTGCCCACGGCAAAATCTCTGGACCTGACGCTGACACCTGCGGTGGAAACGACCGTGGACGTGGACGCGAATACATCGGACGCAGCCACCTCTGCCAACACTGCTGGACCAAGCCAGACGCTCTCCGGGAACCGCCTGCAGGAGCTTGCGGACGACCCCGATGATCTGTTGCGGCAGGTGCAGCAACTTGCTTCGGGTGTGGGCGGCAATCCTGCGAACGCGACTATCACAGTCGACGGTTTTCAGGATTCAACCCACCTGCCGCCCAAGGCATCGATCGCGTACATCAAGGTGAACCCCGATC
>CALMAP010000224.1:0-8759 GCA_937859825.1 uncultured Terriglobus sp.
ATCGACCGCGTAGTAGTCCTTAATGGAATAGGGACTGCCGACGGAGCCTTTGCTCTTGAGCTTGCCCACGGGGTGGATTGGCATGAGCCACAGGATGTTTACGTCCAGCTTCTGCAGGTCGTCGAGCCGGGCGGTCACGCCGTTCAGCGTGCCCTCGGCGGAAAACGCGCGCGGCCAAATCTGGTAGATCGCTCCCGCGCGCACCCACGCCGGAACGCTGCGTGCCGGCAGCGCGGCCACGTCTGCCGAGGGTTCCTGCTGGGCCGGTGCATACGTTGCGCAGCACAAACACAGTGTCGCGAAGGCGCAGCAAATCTTTGTAAAAATCATGGGCGAGAAGCATAGCATCCGAAGAAATGGAACTACCAGAGCTTTCGCCGGATGGCGATTGGTCAGCGCTCCTTCTGCTCTGCCGCAACGGACCTGCTTCCCCGTGCATCCATTCCAACATCTTTGAGAATTCCGTCCAGCCAGCTTTGTTCCTCATTGCGGGGAACTGTCTGCGCGGAGCCTGCATCTTTATACGCAGCGGCTGCGGAATGCGCCCTGAGACGAACCGGACCTAACGTCCGGCAAAACCACACTGAAGCTTATCCGCTCGGCCGTGAGCGAGAAGGTACGATCCCATTGCGCTATTCCATGGAGTTCCATATTTCGCGCTCTGTTCGTGAGCTGGTGCAGATGGACGATCTGCTTTTCGGTTCTACGGGCAACGTTGTCTTCGCCAATGTGGCGGCCAGCCGCAAGCTCGCGCAGCAGTTGAACGTGGCGCGCGGCACGGAAGCCGATCCAAAGCGCGCCATCAACGCGGGCGCGCTGTTCGCCATGGGCCTGATTGACGAATTACAGCACGCACTCGTCGCGGCATACCGCAAGACCATCGACCCAGCCGTGCTCACCGCAGCACTGCAGTGGTTTGCGGCGCAGTCGTCGCCGGAAAATCTGAATGCGCTGCTGGTCGAGTTCACGCGCGAGTTTCCCAACACCGCCGTCTTCCGTAAAGAGGTCACGCCGGAGACATGGCTGCAGGGCAAGACCGACGGCCTGCCCAACCGCGAGGCTGCGCTGGAGGAACTGCTGTTGCTTTGGCTGGCCAACAGCAATCCCGCGTTCACCCCTTTCCGCGAACTGTTTGAAGATAGCGTTCTCCAGCAGAAGGCACCAGCCTACAAGGCTGTGACCGCGGCCTTTCCAAGCTATTTCGAGACGCGTCCGAAGCTATCGCCTGAGATTGGCACACTGCTGGATGCACTCCGTGCGCCCATGCAGGCCTCGCCCGATTCGCTCACCGGGCAGTTGGACTACATTCGCACCCATTGGGCAGACCAGCTTGGCGAAGGACTGAAGCGCACGCTGCTCGCCATCGACGTGTTGCGTGAGGAAGACCTTGCCATCTGGATGCGCTTCAACCCGCCCGGCCCGGATAACCACCGCCACGGCGCGTTCGGTACGGCAAAGGAAGGCTTCGTCGGTGACGAGTATGTTGGCTTCGGCGACTACTCCGAAGAGTGGGTCATCGGGCCGGACGGCAAGCGGGTACTGCGCCGCCGCTATGCAACGGATTACCAGGCACCTCTGAATGAGTACGAGGCGTTCTCCGCCGACCAGGCATGGATGCCGAACGTGGTGCTGCTGGCCAAGAGCACCTACGTGTGGCTGGAACAGCTTTCCCAGAAGTACGGCCGCCACATCCACAAGCTGGACCATGTGCCCGATGAAGAGTTGCGCCTGATGGCGCAGCGAGGCATTACCGGGCTGTGGCTCATCGGCCTTTGGGAGAGGTCCGTCGCGTCGCGCACCATCAAGCATCTGCGCGGCAACCATGATGCGGTTGCATCGGCCTACTCGCTGAAGGATTACAACATCGCCGAAGACCTTGGCGGCAATGGCGCGTACGAGAACCTGCGCGACCGCGCCGCGCGCTTCGGCCTGCGCCTCGCCTCGGACATGGTGCCCAACCACATGGGCATCGACTCGCCGTGGGTGATCGAGAACCCAGACTGGTTTCTCTACCGCTGGGAATCGCCCTTTCCGAGCTACAGCTTCAACGGCCCCGATCTCTCGAACGACCCGCGCGTTGAAATCAAACTCGAAGATCACTACTATGACCAGACCGATGCGGCGGTCGTCTTCCGCCTGCGCCATTCCAACGGCGACACGCGCTTCCTGTACCACGGCAACGATGGCACCACCTTTGCCTGGAACGACACGGCGCAGCTCGATTACAGCAAGGCCGCTGTTCGCGAGCATGTGATGCAGGTGATCCTGCACGTTGCGCGGCTCTTCCCGATCATCCGCTTCGATGCGGCGATGGTGCTGGCAAAGCGGCACGTGCAGCGGCTATGGTTCCCGCTGCCCGGAGCGGGCGGGTCGATTCCATCACGCGCGGAAGACGCCATCTCCGACGAACAGTTCAATGAACTGATGCCGGTAGAGTTCTGGCGCGAGGTGGTGGACCGCGTCGCGCATGAGGTGCCCGGCACACTCTTGCTGGCAGAGGCCTTCTGGATGCTGGAAGGCTACTTCGTTCGTACACTCGGCATGCACCGCGTCTATAACAGCGCGTTCATGGTCATGCTGCGCGACGAGGAGAACGCCAAGTACCGCTCGTACCTGAAGAAGACGCTGGAGTTCGATCCCGACATCCTGAAGCGCTATGTGAACTTCATGTCCAACCCGGACGAGAAGACGGCAATCGCGCAGTTCGGCTCGGGCGACAAGTTCTTCGGCGTCTCCACACTGATGGCCACGCTGCCTGGCCTGCCTATGTTCGGCCACGGCCAGATCGAGGGCTTCACTGAGCAGTACGGCATGGAGTACAAGGCCGCCAAGATGCAGGAGTGGCCGAACGAAGGACTGATCGCGCGATTTGATCATGAGATTTCGCCCCTGCTGCGCAACCGCAAGATCTTTGCGGAGAGTGCGAACTTCGTCCTGTACGACTTCTGGAAGGGCGACGGCAGCGTGGACGAGAACGTCTTCGTCTACTCGAATCATTACTGCGGAGAACGCTCGCTGGTGGCCTACAACAACGCCTACCCCTCGACACGCGGCACGCTGCATCACTCCGTTGGTTCTATGGACAAGGGCTCCGGCGAGATCCGCCAGCGCGCTCTGGCCGATGATCTTGGCCTGCCCTATGACTGGGAAGTCTTCGTCGCCTATCGTGACGTGACCAGCAACCTGGAGTACCTGCGGCGCGCGACCGATCTGCACCACACAGGCCTGACACTCGACCTGCGCGGCTTTCAGTACGTCGTTCTGCTGCAGTGGCGCGAGCTTCGCGCGACTGCCGAAAAGCCGTGGGACCGCCTGCACGACATGCTTCACGGCAGTGGTGTGCACTCGCTGGAAGAGGCACTGTCACGGTTGCGCCTGCGGCCCGTACACGATGCCATGCGCCACACCATTCAGGAAGCGAAGCTGCCCCTGCTGGCGCAGGAGGCACACAACTCCGGCCTGCAGCCCACACTCGACGATGCGCTGATGCGCAACGCGGACCGCTTTTTGCAGTCGGCACAGGACTTCCTCGGCGAAGAAGGCGTCACCCTGGCTGCTCCGCACGCGCTGCCGCGTGCAGTCGAAGCGGCGGCTCAAACAGCCCACACCCTTCCGGGCGACGGCTCGACAGGCTCGAATCCGGAAGCCAACCCCCACGCGGACAATGCACTGGTGCACCTGCTGGAAGAGGCCGTTCACGCGGTGGAAGAGACGGTCCACACCGTCACGGAAAAGGTGTCGCACCTGCTTCATCCGCACGATCATGCCGCGCCTGCGAATGCGCCGACGCATGTGCAGGTCGCGCCAGAGCCTTCGGGCAACTCGAAGTCCGCTTCCCGAGCCGAGACGTTAGAAGAGGCGTATCGCGCCTCTCTCCGGCGTGAAATCGAACTGGCAATGAAGCGACACTCGGCGTCCGGCACGGCGGTGAGTGTCCCGGGAGCCGCGCACCTTGTCCCTGCGCAACGCGACGCGGTGGTGCTTGCCGCCGCGCTCATTGGCGCGTTGCCGATCTCGGAATCTATGGTCTCCGCAGCGCACGCGCACGTCTTCGATCTGTTGCACCTGCGGCATGGCCTGGCAGACACCTTTATGGCACTTGGCTTCGAAGGCGAACACGCCTGGCGCGCTGCCGCACTGGCCCGCGTTGCCGTAGCCCACAACATCGGCTCCATCAACACCGAAGGCTTCTGGGCCGATGCGGACGTGCGCTGGCTGTTGAGCGTGAACGAAACTGAAGGCGTCTCCTGGTTCAACCGCGAACTCTTCGCGGAGCTGCTGCCGTGGCTTGAACTCGATGCTGCGACTGAGTCCCTGGTTCCCGATGAGGAGCGCACCAACGCAGCCATCCTCCAGCGCGCGGAAGCGGCGGGATATCAGGTCTCGCAGTTCCTGCACCGGCCCGGCTTTGTCGAGGCTTCGCACGGGTTTGTTTCAACGGAGTCGCTGGTACAGCATTCCTGATTCACGAACCGGATGATTCGATTACAAGTACCTCCCGTTTTGAAGTGTCATCCTGAGGAGCGCAGCGACGAAGGACCTGCTTTCCTTCCTCTTCCTCGGCAGTGGAAGGAAAGCAGGTCCTTCGCTTTCGCTCAGGATGACACTTCTCAAGAATCTGGCACCAGAATGTCCGTAAACTAGAAAGATGCTGTCCGCAACACAGTTCGACATTTTGATCGTGGGTGCAGGCCATGCCGGCTGTGAGGCCGCGGCGGCAACCGCGCGCATGGGCCTGCGCACCGCGCTCTGCACCCTGAGCCTCGACAAGATTGCGCAGATGAGCTGCAACCCCGCCATCGGCGGCATTGCCAAGGGCCATCTTGTGCGTGAAGTCGACGCGCTGGGCGGCATCATGGGCGAGGTGGCGGACGCGTGCGGCATCCAGTTCCGCCTGTTGAATACCTCGCGTGGACCGGCCGTGTGGTCCCCGCGCGCGCAGTGCGACAAGGCGCTCTACCGCGTCAGGATGCGGGCGCTCCTCGAGGGCATTCCCAACCTTACGCTGCTGCAGGCGGAGGTCGCCGACGTTCTTCTCACCGAGGCAGACGGCCAGCGCCGCTGCATTGGCTTGAAGCTGGCGGACGGCTCGGAGCTCCACGCCGGCGCAGTCGTCATCACCACCGGCACTTTTCTAAACGGGCTCATCCACTGCGGCGAACAACAGTACACCGCGGGCCGCAGCGGTGAGCCTGCAAGCATCATGCTTGGCGAATCGCTCAAGCGGCTGGGCCTGCGCGAGTGCCGCCTCAAGACCGGTACGCCGCCTCGGCTGGACGGCCGCACCATCGACTGGTCGCGCTTCGAGGAGCAGCCGGGTGACGCCGATCCCACGCCGTTCTCCTTCCGCTCGAAGCAGGTTCCCGCGTTACGGCAGATCTCCTGCCACGTGGCCTACACCACGCCGGAGACGCTCGAGCTTATCCGCGACAACGTGCACCGCTCCGCAATGTACTCCGGCGCGATTGAGGGAATCGGGCCGCGCTACTGCCCGTCGATTGAAGACAAGATCGTCCGCTTCCCGGACAAGTCGCAGCACCAGTTCTTTCTGGAGCCCGAAGGTCTCGATACCGATGAGGTCTACATCAACGGCATGAGTACCAGCCTGCCTGAGGATGTGCAGCTCGCCATGGTGCACTCCATTCCCGGGCTGGAAAATACGGTAATGCTGCGGCCCGGCTACGCCATCGAGTATGACGCCATCGATCCGACCGAGCTCGATCGCTCGCTGCAGGTGAAGTCGATCCCCGGCCTCTTTCTCGCAGGCCAGATCAACGGCACCAGCGGCTATGAAGAAGCGGCCTGCCAGGGCCTGATGGCCGGCATCAATGCCGCTCTCTCCGTGAAGGGAGAGCCCGCATTCACGCTCGACCGCAGCGAGGGCTACACCGGCATCCTGATCGACGACCTGATCAGCAAGGGTACCAATGAGCCCTACCGCATGTTTACCTCGCGTGCGGAGTTCCGCCTGCACCTGCGCATCGACAACGCCGACCGCCGCATGACACCCTACGGTCGCGGGCTGGGCCTGATCGACGACGCCGCATGGGCCGAGTACGAGCAGCGGCAGGCCCGCATGGCGGCACTGACGACTTTGCTGTACAGCACGCGCGTCGACGCTTTGATGCAGGTCAAACTCTTGCATGTGCTTGACTTAAGTGAGTCTGGCGATACATTGAAAGGTTCGACGTTTTCGCACCTGCTGAAACGACCGGAGCTCCGCATCGATGCATTGCTGCCCCTGATCGAAGGACGCCTTGCAACAAATGAGTCGCTCTCGGCCTATCTGCTTCAGGACGGAGACACGCACGCCTCGTCTCTCCGCAGCGAATTGCGTGCCGTGGAAACAGAGATCAAGTACGCGGGCTACCTCGACCAGCAGAAGCGCTCCATTGCCAAGCTGAAGCGGGCGGAGGAGCGCGTGATCCCTACGACCTTTCGGTACAAAGGCCTCAGCGGCCTCTCGCGGGAAATGCAGGAGAAGCTGGAGCGCGTGCGCCCACGGACCTTGGGGCAGGCAAGCCGCATACCTGGAGTTACTCCTGCCGCGCTCACGCTGATCAATGTGCTGGTTGAGGTGCACACGCGGCAACGCGATGCGCCTGTGCATCACTAAGATCCGCAAAGAGCAGTACGCAACGTGCGCCAATACCCGCAAAGTATGCCACGAACCTTTGCGTACTTGGCGGAAGACTTAGCGAACTTTGCGTACTGCTTCTAAAGAGGTTCCGGGAACCTGGACAGCAGGTCGTTTCGAATGTAGAGCCCAAGCGTCCCCGGGCTGCCCAACTGCTTTGCCGTGCGATAGGTGTAGTGACTGTTTAGATAGGGATCGAACTGTAACGACGGTTCAAATCCATAGTCCGCATGTGCCGCAAGCATATGCCGGGCCGTGTCCTCCGGCAACTTATGAAAGGGAATGACCGAGACATGCCGGGCCTGCAGCGTGTATGGAATGTCCCATTTGTTGTGGCCGACTGGCCCCCACTTGGCGGGTTCGTTGGCGATGACGGTATCGGCCTTGCCGAGAAAATCCGCCATGCGGTACTCCGGCAGATAGTAAGAGAGAGAACCCAGGACGAAGAGACCGACCTGACCGTCTTCCGGCGTGATGCGCTTTTGCAGATACCCGGCAAGCACGGCCTGCACGTCGGCATCGTCGGGCGCGGTGGAAGCCATGTCCGTGCGGTAAACAGGCGCTTTCTCGTTGTACTCGCCGATGCTCTGCCGCATGTTCGCAATTACCATGGCCAGTACGCAGATCGTTGCAAGTGCGCGTGATCGCGTCCGGCTTTGCCCGGTCGCCTCTGCCTGTAGCACCTTCTCCCAAAACAGCATGATGGTGATGGGGGCCAGCATCAGGAAGAAACGGCCATACAGAAAATAGTCGCCACCGATCACAATGATGTAGAGCAGTTGCAGCGTGAGCGCTGCAAGCACGATGCGTTCCGCATATACAAGCCTGCGGTACTGCACCATCATTAGAAGCAGCAACCCAACCAGCAGCGTGGGAACGGCTGAAGCAAATAACTCCCGTGAGACATAGTGCGCACCAAGGACGACGGAATCAATTCCCAGGTGGACTTTCAGATGAAAGGTATTCGGGACAAAGGTGCCGTAGTAATGATGGTGCAGCCCGTAATAGAAGAGGAGTATCAGGCCACTTAGCGCAATGGCTGCATAGCCATATGTCCGCTTTGTAGCAGGATAGAAGAGCACCCCGATACCCACGGGCAGCATCAGCGGCAGCGTGTCCGGGCGCATGAGAAAGGCAAGGGAGAGCAGCATCAGGCAGGTCTCCGCCGCATACGCGCGCAGCCTTGGAACCCTCCCCAGCAGGACCAGAAAGGCAAGAGAAACCAGCAGCGCCTGCGGCACATGCTCCCAGGCGGAACTGCCGTAGGCGCGCAGGCCGGGATAGACCAGCAGGGTTGCCGCCGTAAGCAGGGACGCGACAAGGCTTTCCGCACAATACGTTACCAGTCCGGTGGAAAGGGCCATCAGCAGGCCGGAAACGATTGAGACGAGTAAGACAGTGTTTGCGGGATTGGCAGTTACTTTGAAACATAAAGAAAGCACAATCGGCCAGAGAAGGGAGGTGTTGGCCGCCAGATGTTCGCCCGTGTTGAAGTAAGGGCCAAGGTGCATCGCGAAGTTATGCGCAACACGCAGGGTGATCATGGAATCGTCCAGCACGAGATACTGCAGCGGCGCACCCGGCTCGTGGAAGACCTTGGCCCAACCGCAAACGTGAACGGTGCCCAGCATCGCCAGCACACTTAGCAGGATCCGTAAGACCGGCTTGTTGATGTTTTCCTTGTTCATGGGTAAGTCGTTCCTGTGCATCTCTTGCGGCCAGGCTTCTTGCGCTAACGCGCCGGCAGCAGACCACTCTCTACAAGCACAGGCGGCCTGCGCAATTTCGTTGCCTGCTCATACGCATGGGCATAGCCCAGCAGGTCGCCATCGTGCCACGGCCTGCCGCTTAGTTCCAGGCCAAATGGCAGGCCGCTCTCGTAGAAGCCAGCAGGCACCACAACAGCAGGCACGCCGATACGATTCACCCATCCGGTGTTGCTATGCGGCCCGCTGGAAACTTCGCCGTTCTGCGGCAGAGTTTCATCGGGCGGCGGCATCTGGGCACTGGGGTAAAGCAGGCCGTCCAGATGAAATTGGTTCAGAGCACCAAGATAAGCTTCCAGTGCGGCGCGCCGCGTGCGGAAATAGCCTTTCTCAGCATCCACGTCGGAAGCAAGCTC
>CALMAP010000224.1:8769-10318 GCA_937859825.1 uncultured Terriglobus sp.
GGAACGGGCTGTCGCTGTGGCCGCGACGGGTTAGCCGGAGCATTCGGGTTGGGCACACCGGTCAGCGCGGCAGGCAGGGGTGAACCGGTCGCTTTTTCGTACGCTGCGGCAGAACGGTACTGCGCCGGGCCGAATTCTTTGAGCCACTGGTTCGTGCCGTCAAGCCGATACGCCGCCGTGTTGTTCTTGCGGACAAAGTCGGCGAAGCTGTCGGACAGCAGGGCATCGTCGATTACGACCTCCGCGCCCGCGGCGCGCACCTGTGCGATTGCAAGCATCAGCATCTGCCGGGTTTCCGGCCGCATACCGTTGGTTGTGGCCGAAGGGTTGCTCACGCCGAAGCCGGTGTGGCCGTTCAGAATGAAGGCGGGAACGCCAAAGCGTTTGCCTTTCAGCGCGTCCTTGTTGAGGTAGGGCAGGTAGGGCCCGAGCTGTGCCTGCTCATAGCCGGAAGTGCGGTAGGCACCCAGGGTGCGGAAGTCGAGCGGATCGTCCGGTGTCGCCGGATGCTGGCCGTCTCCACCGGCCATCACGTTCAGGGCGATGGCCGCGTCGGCCACCGTGCGGGCGATCGGGCCTGTATTGTCCAGCAGCCAGTCAAGCGGGGCGATACCGGCGATGCTGACCAGGCCACGTGTGGGCAGCACACCCACCACGGAGCTTGTGCCTGCGGGCATGCGGATGGAGTTCGCCGTGTCCGTGCCGGTGCCCAGCAGCGCCATATTGGCGGTCACCGCGGTGACGGTGCCGCCGGATGAGCCGCCCGGAGAAAAGCGCACGTCGTAAGCATTGCCGGTACGGCCGAACGCGGTGGAGCGATTGGTGTCACTGGCGGCAAAGTCGGGCATGTTGGTGATGCCGAGGATCACCGCCCCCGCGGCACGCAGCCGCGCGACCACCGTTGCGTCCTTTCCCGCGATGAACTCGTGTCCGGGAAGTTGAAAGCCTTCCCATCCGTCGGTATCGGGCAGCCCCTTCACGGCGGTGTTGGCCTTGATCACGATGGGAACGCCCCACAGCGCTCCGTGTGCCGTGTGAGGTTCTGCATCTTCCCGCTTTGCCGTCGCAAGCGCACCTGCCGCGTCCACCGTCTGCACCGCGCGATAGATGCCGTTGTACCGGGCGATGCGCGCCAAGTACCAGCGGGTTACGTCTTCCACGGTGTAGCGATGCGCGGCGTACATGGCCTGCAGTCGCGGAATGGTGACCTCCAGCAGGTCGCGGTCCATGCGCGCCTGCACCGCCGCCGGCAGCGAGTTCCCGTCGTAGGGTTCCGTCCGGCCGATCAGCCCGGTGCCGTCGACGGCCTCGCCGGTTTCTTCCCAGGGGTCGCCCAGGACGGTGTTGACCCAGACCTGCAACAAGGCCGGATCACCCTTCGCCTTGAGGAACTCCCGGACGATGTCCTCAAGCGTCAGCCAAGGGGACAGGAAGCCCGGGATGTGGAAGCCGGCGACGCCGGCGAAGGGCTGGGTCGCTTCCCAACGGCCGAAGCGGACCGCGTCCCACCGTTCGGCGTCGGTCCACAAGGACCCGCATTCCTCGCAGC
>CALMAP010000225.1:0-2103 GCA_937859825.1 uncultured Terriglobus sp.
GGGAGCCGCGTGGCTTGCCCTGCCGCCGCGCCACCGCCTCGCCGCTCTGCCGGTAACGTTTCACTCAGACGATGGCCGTCGAAATGCCGACCCCGAACCGTTCAGCCGCCTGCCGGGCCGACAGGCCACTCATCGTCGCCTTGATCACCCGGCCGCGCGGGTCAGGACTGTAGGCTTGGGTCATGGCCGCTTCCGTAGCGTCGGCGACCATGGAGTCAGTATTTCGACGTCTTGGAAATCCCACCCGAGTCGGCGATGAGAGAAACGGCTTTAGCATGTTTTTCTAGTCTGGGGCAGATCTGGTAACTGCCTAAGTTTGCTGGCGCGCCCGGAGGGATTCGAACCCCCGACCCTCAGATTCGAAGTTCGCATGACACTCTTCGCTGCAGTACGCCAGAGCTTCTGAAAACGCGCTTTGAAAACTCATAAATTATTGACATTGCATCTTCTTTCGCGCTGCCGGATACTCCGGGCGGGGCGGAGATCGCAGACTTGAACGCGACCACTTCCCCAGACTAATCCCAGACTAGAACGGGGCGGGAGCTATGGAAAGCGCGGTGAAGAAGATCCTGCTGACCGATGCGGCGGTGACCCGGCTGCCGTTTGCGGCGGCAGGCCAGTACACGGTGCGGGATACCGAGCAGGCCGGGTTTCTCGTCAAGGTCGGAAAGCGCAGCCGAACCTACATGGCTCAGGGCGAGTTCTGGCGCGAGGGCCACCGCGAGTTCGCGGCCACCGCCAAACTCGGCGATGCGGACACGCTCTCGGCGCGTGACGCTCGCAAGAAGGCCAAGTATGCAGTCGGCAAGATCGCGCGTGGTGAGCGACCGGGAGAGGAAGGCGTGCCCCGACGTGGCGAGGTCACCCTCCGCGAGGCCTGGGAGCGCTACAAGGAGGCGCACCTCGTCCGGAAGAACCGCGGCCCGCGTACCGTGAAGGGCTACCAGGACCATATGGATCAGCACTTCGCGGATTGGCTCGATCGTCCGCTCGCCCGGCTCGGGCGCAATCCCCAGATCGTTACCGAGCGACATGACAAGGTGACCAAGCAGATCGGCCCCTATGCCGCCAACGGGTGCATGCGGACCCTCCGCGCGGTCTACAACCATGCCGCCAGGAGCCACCTCGACCTGCCCCGCAACCCAGTCTTGGCGGTGGACTGGAACGTCGAAGAGCGTCGCGATACCGGAATGGGCGAAGCCGAACTGCCGGCCTGGTTCGGCCAGCTAAGTGGGATTGCCAACCCGGTTCGGCGCGAGTTCCACCTCTTGCTGCTGCTTTCCGGCTCGAGGCCGGATGCGCTGAAGAAGGCTCGTTTGGAGCACCTCGACCTTCGACGTCGGGTTCTGCACCTTCCCAAGCCGAAGGGCGGCGCCAAGAAGGCTTTCGACATCCCCCTCTCGCGTCTCATGGTACGGTCGCTGCTGCGCCTGATCCGTGCTGGGCGTATGCTTCACCCTGAACAGGCCGAGTTCTGGCTCTTTCCGGCGGGCAGCACCGCCGGTTACCTCACCGAGCACAAAGAGGAGCGCCATATCTTGTCCAAGTGGGGCAACGAGCTTCGCCAGAGCTACCGGACTCTAGCCCAGCCCGCCGGCGTTTCCGAACTCGACGTGCATCTCTTGATGAACCACAGCTTGTCCGGGGTGAACGCCAATTACATCACTCGGCATCGGCTTCTCGAAAATCATCTTCGGGATGCGCAAGAGAAGATCTCTCACGTGGTTGTCGAGGCAGCGGTATCGGCGCGACAGCCATCTTGTAAGCCGATCGCGGATTGGCTCGGCTCCTGTCGCGTTCAGCCCGATCTGCTACAGGCCGACAACAGCCTCGACATCGCGGCGGAGCGGCAACGCGCCAACAGCGGAAATCGGCGACCCGCCGGCTTGCGAATATCGACGGCCTTCGGCTGTATCGACGATTGGTCGTGTGCGCCGAGGCGCTCTGCACATTGATGGGATAGGAATTGACCCGCGTCCGCGTGATCGATCTCGAGACAGGCGGCATCGGGCCGGACGACGTGTGTGAGATCGGCTGGCAGGACGTGTGCGAAGACGCCGAAGGCGCTTGGCGGCTGAATGACGAGCGTGGCGCCCCGCTGGT
>CALMAP010000225.1:2113-2950 GCA_937859825.1 uncultured Terriglobus sp.
ACCATATCCTCGACGACCAAGTCGCGGATGCGCCGTACTGGAGGGACATCGCACCCGCGGTTCTCCGGCCGGAGGACGGGGTCGCGGCGCTGGCCGCGCACCGGGCG
This sequence comes from uncultured Terriglobus sp., assembly GCA_937859825.1. Taxonomy (GTDB): domain Bacteria; phylum Acidobacteriota; class Terriglobia; order Terriglobales; family Acidobacteriaceae; genus Terriglobus. Next base: position 2,221 of record CALMAP010000225.1, read on the forward strand.
TCGTTCGAACAGAACTACTGCCGACCGGTTCCCACAGGCGGAACGGGTTGGATCTGCACCTGGAAATGCGCTCTGCGCCTGTGGCCGCACCTGCCACGGTTTTCCAACCAGATGCTTCGCTATCTACGCCGGCCCGAGGGCCTCGTGCACGAGCAAGGACTGCCAGCTCATCGCGCCGGGCCGGACGCTTACGTCACGGCCCATCACCTGCGGGACATGCTGAACGAGGCATCCGTGGCGCAGCTCCTTGCCTGGAGCAGCGAACCCGGCCTGCTGCCGCGCGTGCCGGCCGGACCAGCGCGCGGCCGCCCATGGGCCGAGCTTGCCGAAGATGCCCTTCGCGCCTTCGCACAGAACGGGCACGATGCCGACGTGCGGTTTAGTGCGCAATGTGAGCTCCGTCGTCGTGGCGAATGCCTCGCTGTTGAAACGGGAGGCGGGCCAAAGCAGGCGATGTTGATCTAGCCAGTCTTCGCGAAACGTGTCGCGAATGACAGAACGCGCCAACAGCGGCCGTAGGCACGTTGCCACCTTCCGGACATTCGGCACGCGGCCCCCTCTGCCGGTAACCGCCGCCGTGAGGTGGCCCTCGCTACGTCGGTTCAACGGCCGCCGCCCGATGCGCCTGTGTTTGGCCCGCGTAGCCCCAGCTTGCGCCCGGCATTTCCGTGATCACGACGTAGGTTGCCAGCGGAAACTCCTTTCCCAACACCTACAACAGCAATTTGTG
>CALMAP010000226.1 GCA_937859825.1 uncultured Terriglobus sp.
CTCTGCAACCGCAGAATGTGTTGTCGAAGACAGAACATAGCTTCAACCGCCAATGAAAAGCGCAGGTCTCTCGCGTGTGCGGGTCATCGCTCCTCCTGCTTCTTGCGAAAGACGAAGGTCTGCTGCGCGCTGAAACTGAGAAGGCTAAGAATCACATCTACCAGAATCTTTGCAACAAAGATATTCGCGTGTAGATGGCCGGTGAGCCCGCGAATCGCGAGATAACTAATGCTGCCGATGAGCATGACCAGCACGTAGTAGCGCCACAACGCGGAACCGACCGGGCCTCGGTTGCGAAAGACAAAGCGGCGGTTCAGCGCGAAGTTGACAAGCGAACTGGCTCGGCCCACCACCACGCTCAGCAGTGTTGCATGCGTGAACGCGAAACAGATGGAAAAGCCCAGCAGGTCGACGCCCGCGGCGAGCAACGACGATGCGTAGAACCGCACAAGCACAAAGTAAATTCGCATGGAATCCCATGCAGGATTGAAGTGCGACGAGCGGTTGCCGTCGAGGTAAACCGTCCGGATCGACACCTCGATCGGTGGCGGCCCGCTACGGCAAAGGTGTGCCAGCACGGTCATCTCATATTCGTAGCGTTCACCGTCCAGCTTCATCAGTTCGGGCAACAGATGGCAAGGAAAGCCGCGCAGGCCGGTCTGCGTATCGCTGACGCGCGCGCCAGAAAGAAAAGCAAACAACACGCGCGTGATGTGATTTCCTGCCCTGCTGCGGAACGGCACGTCAGGCGAAAACACGCGACAGCCGAGCACGACCTGGTTCCCGGCGAGCAGTGTCCGTTCCGCAACACGCACAATGTCTTCCGGGCGGTGCTGCCCGTCGGCGTCCGCGGTGATCACGGTGGTCACCTGTGGGTATTCGGTGAGCACAGTGTTCCATGCTGTCTTCAGAGCGCGACCTTTGCCCAGGTTCACCGCGTGCCTTAGAACCCGCACCCGCGGGTTGTCGCGCAACGCATCGAAGACAAGCCCGTGCGATGCGTCGCTTCCGTCGTCAACCACAATGAAGAGGAACGGAGCACGATGGGCAAGGTCAGCGACCAGTGCGAGCAGGTGATCTTCCGGCTGCCAGGCGGGGATAACCACTGCGACGCTGGCGAATCTGTCTGCATGGGCGGTCAAGGGAGTTTCCATACCTTCGACCGAGAGTATCGTATCTCGTCAAAGCCTCGTAGTTGGCAGACATCGAACTGGTCTTGCGGAGAAAAGCTCAGGTATTGCTCATGCTTCTCTGCAAAAGATCGCTCCCCAGTTCGACGTGACATTCATCTTCAGTAACTTTCCTGATGCAGAAACAGTCCGGTCACTTAGTAGTTCCTTCCATGCGCCGTCGAAAGGAACGGCGAACGATATCTCTTGATCATCCCCGGAAAAGTTCAACGCGACATACAGATACTCTGTCTTGCCTGGTGAAACAGCGCCCCAGCGGTGATACACCACTAGGTTTTTCTCCCGATCGATGCCATAGCCGTTCGCATCGAACGCCGTTGCGCCACTGTCCCACTTGTCCGGATAAAAGTAAGGACCGCGCAGGGCCGGATGCTGGCCGCGCAGCTTCATCAATTTGCTGTACAGGTTCCAGACAGTTGGCCCCGGTTCCTGCTGCAGATTCGTCCAATCCAGCGGGCGCGGAATCACACGGTACTCATGCTTGTCGAGATTATCTTGCTCAGGCATGTCGTTGCAGGCCCCGTACTCCTGCCCGTTGTAGATCAAGGTTGCACCTGCGCAAGTAAACAACGCAATCACGTATGGCTGCGTAAGATACCAGAAGGCGCGGCCGCCTGCCTTCAGCATGAATCGCCGGTGGTCGTGGTTCTCAATGTAGATAGTGGCAGCGCTGCCCATGCCATAATTACTGCCGCTGTTCAACATGCGCATAATCGACGATTCGATCTGCGGTTTGCCTCCCGGGCGGTCTCCAATGTAGCCCATGGTCTGGCTGCGAAACGGATCGAGCCAGCAACTGGTCGCGCCCACTTTGTTGACTGCATCGATCGCGCCATAATCCCATGAATGCTCCATCACGAGTGCGAAGTTCTTGCTGCCTGCTCTCGACAGGTGGCCCCGCAGCTCCGAGAGCAGCTTTGCCAGACCGTGTCCGCGATCACCCGGCCGGTAAAAGCCTAGCGTGTTGTCGAGCCGTATGCCGTCGATCCTGAAAACATCCATCCAGTAAATGCAAGCGTCCCGGATGTACTCCAGCGTGCAGCGATTGGCATAATCGAGGTCCTGAAAGTAAGCATGCTCGGCAAAATCGCCGACATATGGTGAGTCTGCCGGATTCTGATAGAGCCAGTAATATGGGAATCCGCGATCGGGCGGCAGGGCGTCCGCATGATTGAAGACGCCATCCATGATCACGTGGATGCCGCGATCATGACAGGCATTGATCAGGTTCTTCAAGTGGACAAGCTTGTCAAGTTCCGACGTTGGATCGTCTGTGTACTTATGCGCAACGGAGAAGTACTGCGCCGGGTTGTAACCCCAACTAAAATCCGGAACGTCGGCTTCATCTGGGTAAATCCATGCGGTCCATGGCATGAATTCAATGGCATTTATTCCCAGCCTGACTAACTCATCCAGCCTATCGATGACCGCTTCGATAGGACACTGCTGGCTTGTCTTCGAGGCCGACGTGAAGTCGTCGATCATTAACTCGTAGATCCGCAGATCAGAGTACGGAAGACGCTCGGTGGCAAGAGGCCGCACTTCCACGTCGTTGCCCCCGACGACGAAGCCGGAGTCCTGGTTTTGCTTGCCCCCGTAGCGGGCGCAGGGGTCGGTGAGCAGGCGTGGCGCGGCGTTCTCAAAGGTGACGCGGTACTTGTACTCGTAAAAGCCTGGTGGTAGTTGCAGGTTGCAACTGTACACCGTGCCCTTCAGCAGATTGCCTGCGGGATCAATGTAGTCTGAAGCGGCCATCGCGAGTGTGGCGTCGTTGTTCCACGGCGGATCTTGAAATGTACCGACGACGCCAACTGAAGTGAGCCGCGGCAGGCCACCGCCTTCATACTGACTTGGCGACCGCTCGCCATCCGGAACGAAAAGCCGGAAGGTGACGGTTCCGGTGACCTGGTCGACAATGCTGCCGAACTGCTCGTACATGGTGCCTCCTGAAGGTCTCGGGATGCGTTGATGCACTTGAGCTACTTTGAAATTGCAAGTGTAAGAACGCCAGCCGTTTCCCCTGGCGACTCGCAAGGAAAATCATCGCAGAAGCGGGAGGATGAGGCTAGACATTTTGAAGCGAGAACGATCTCTTTAGGGATAAAGCCGAACCGTGCTCCAGCCTACTCCATTTCGCGTGAACTGCACGCGATCGTGCAGCCTGTCTTTGCCGTCTGCCCAGAACTCGATCAACGTCGGCTCCAGCAGAAAGCCAGCCCAACTCTCAGGCAGCGGCACCTCGCGGGCACCAAGTTGCTCGGTATACGTGCGTACAGCCTGGTCAAGCGCGTCGCGTGACGGCAGCGGCCTGCTTTGCGACGAAACGGCCGCGGCGATCTGGCTTCCCCGGCTGCGGCTGTGGAAGTATTTCTCCGTTTCACCGCGGTCCAGTGTGACCACGCTGCCTTCAAAGCGCACCTGCCGCCGAAGGGACTTCCAATGGAAGCAGAGTGCCGCCACGGGGTTGTCATGCAGTTCGTGACCTTTATGGCTTTCAGCGTTTGTGAAGAAGCGAAGACCCCGCGCGTCCGAACCTTTCAACAATACGATGCGAACACTCGGCACACCGGTAGGCGACGCCGTTGCGAGTGCCATGGCGTTGGGATCATTCAGTTCTGTTTGCCCGGCCTCAGCCAGCCAGTCGTTGAAGACTGCGATTGGATCGGCTGAGGGATCATCAAACGGCTGCATAGCTGTGAGGATAGGTTACGCAAGCGGCACGGACGGCTGCAAGCATCAGCCTGCGGTAAACGGCGGCCCAGATGTTGCGCAGGGCAAAACGCGAGGCAAGATGACCCGCAAGCCTGCGTCCGTCAGGCGTTTCGGCTACGAGCGGAAACGTAGACCTTGGGCTGGTACTGCAGGTTCTGCACGAATGGATAGGTCGGAGGGCGGTATTTGTTCGCGGGCAGGTGGACGATGTCCTGGTTGATGGCGCCGCCGGTGAGCGCCATCAGGTTTGGGTTGGCGATCGCCTTGATCTGTGGCTCGAGGTATCCGGACTTTACCACGACGATCTTCGCGGCTTTAGGGTCGACGCCCAGCTTGGTAAAGTCCACGATCTCGTGATACGGACGGCGGTAGGCGCTCAGGATCAAGGTCACGCCCTGAATCTGCACTGCGGCCTCGCGTCTTTCAGGCGCAACGCTCTGCAGCAGCGCCTTAACGGTGGCCTGCACCTTCACCGGCTTGCTCGCGAGCGGGTCAAGCGTGGCGCCGACGGAAAGCGGGATCGTCGCGCCCACGCCTGCCTTGTAACAGGCCTCTACCGCGGGGCGGTCTGTGATGCCGCCTAAAACGACACCCTTCGCACCGGCCTTCAGCAACGCATCCAGCACAGTTGCCTGATCGCTGTTGCCGCCACCGGTGGGATTGTCTCCCGAGTCGGCGAGCACAACGGGACTGGTCGGCGATGCCATAGCCTTGCGCACGCATTCGTCGAGCGAACACGTCTCCGTGCCGAAATCGAACTGCTTCCGCGCGTCCCAGTACTGCTGTGCAAGGTTCGTCGCGATCTTCTCCTCGGCGGAAAGGTCCGTGCCGGTCACGACGACGGATGCGCCGGAGCGTGGCTCGTCTGCCCACACGTAGCCGACAAGCATCGACACATCGAGGATTCCCGGGGTCCTGTTCAGGTCCGGAAGCTGCGCCCACAGGCGCTTGCCGGGGTCCCACTCCGTGCTGCTGCGCTCCCCGGGCATCAGTACCGGTACGGTGGCCCACACCAGCTTTGGCCGCACCTTCTCCTGGATGCAGTGGACAAGCATGTCGCACGCGCGCGCCATCGTGGCCTCCCGATCGATGTGCGGCGCGGTGCGAAAGGCTGAGAGCATGTCGAGCGAGTCGATAATGCGCTTGCTGATGTTGCCGTGCAGATCATAGCTCGCGCTCATCAGGCAGTCCGGACCCACCACCTTGCGGGCCGATTCATACCAGTCCGCCTCGGCGTCCTGCATGCCGTCCACGAACATGGCACCATGCATGGGCAGGTAAAGTCCGTCCAACGGCAACAGCGTTTTCAGCTTTTGCAGGAACTCCGCCTTGATCTGCTGGTAGGCTCCCATGGCAACGGGGCCACCGGGCACAGCGGAAGCTACCAACGTCGGTTGAAATGTGACCGAGGGATAGCGCTGCTTGAGAAACTTGAAGCGCGCGCTGTTGTCCACGTCCGCTCCACGCAGGATGGTGAAGTCCTGAATGTGTGCGCGGATGTGGCTATAGGTGCTGCATTCGATTCCAATGCCGCCAAAGGCGATGCGCGGCACTTTTCCCTCGGACCATCCATACCGTGAAGCCGTAGCAGCGACAGCGGAAGCGTACACAGACTTGAGAAAGGTTCTGCGGTACATCCGTACCCCCGAATTCATCCGCAATGTTGCAAGAGAAGCGGGGTACGGGCGTTGCCCGCACCCCGCTGCCTTAGAACTTCAGCTTTGCGGCAAACTGGACAAGCCGCGGATTGTAAGCGTTTGCCGTCGAGCTGATCACGCCAAGCGTGGCGACGGGTGTAAATCCGTTCACAGGGTAGCCATTACAGGCCGTCGTAGTGCCACAAGCCTGCAGCGAGAGTGACGCGCCAGGGTTGGCAAACTGCGCCGTGTTCAGAACGTTGAACGCCTCGGTGCGGAACTCCAGCTTGAAACGCTCGTACAGGTCGAAGTTCTTGAAAAGCGACAGATCGACACGTTGCAGGCCAGGGCCAAAGAGCTGGTTGCGGTGCTCCGAGCCGACCGTACCCGCAGGCTGGAAGGCGAACGCATTCGTGTCAAACCATTTGTTAATGGTGGAGTGGCTTACCCTGCCGCTCGCAACCATGTTGGGACGGTCTCCATTGGCTGCGGTGGGCCGCGTACCGCTGCGGTTGGTGTTGTTGGTTACGGAGAAGGGCATGCCCGTGTTCCACACGAACAGCCCATTCGCCTGCCAGCCCTTGCCGAAGACTCCCGCGATGCCATGCAGGTTTTCTCCAAAGGGCAACGCGTAGTTGAACGTGCCCGTAACGCGGTGACGAACATCCAGGTTGCCGTTGCCATACTCGATCGTGGAGATAAGATCCGCGGAAGAGCCGAATCCATTGCCACCGTTGTTGCTAATCGATTCCGAGTTGTCCAGCAGACGCGCGAACGTGTATGCAAGTTGAAGGTCAAGCCCCTTGCTGAAGCGTCGCTTCAGCACTGCCTGCATCGCGTGATAGCTGCTGGAGCCATTGCTGCGGTAGAGCGGGATGGACGTGACGTTAGGCGCAGTCGCAACGAAGCGGCGGCGGGTATTGAAGTCGGTTGCCGTGGCGGGTGAGTTTGTCGTGGTGTCTCCACGTGCGGCGGGCGTGAAGGTCAGTGCGGAGACCGCCAATGGAACGGTGTTGTAGTCGGAAAGGTAATACCCGTTGCGGCGGCCAAGCTCTCCAACGTAAGACAACGTACCTACGAAACCCGAGAACTCACGTTCCGTAGTTAGATTGAACTGCTCGATGTAAGTCGACTTGAAATTTGGATCGAGAGCGGCAGTAATGGAACCGCTCGGATTGGTGTAGCTGTTGGGTCCTGGAATCGGCAAGCCACCCGCAAACTTCTGATACTGCCCATTGCCCGTCACGGCCACGGCCTGCGCCGGTGTGTACGCACCGAAGGTCGCGGTAAACGGCTGGTTCACCAGCGCGGAACCGGAAGTGGTGTTCTCCGGCGCAAAAGTGAGACCGAAGCCGCCGCGAACCACGGTCTTTGCCGCCGGGGTATAAGCGAAGCCGAAGCGTGGCGCCACGTTGGTGTAGTCCGTCTGCACGCCACCATGAATGCCGCTGTTCACACCAGCGACCAGGATGCGGCCCTGCGTGATGTCAAAGTTCGACAGGATGTTGTTGATCTCGGTATAGGGCGTGAACAGGTCGTAACGTATACCCGCATTGAGTGTGAGGCCGGGAAGTACATGGATGTCGTCCTGCACGAAGAAGTGCGGCTCCCATGTGCGGTTGTGCGGTGTGTACAGGATCTCGTTACGGCCGCCGCTCAGGTAGTCGCCTGAGAGCAGCGTTGCGAAATTCGTGAAGCTCCAGTTGCCGTTGGCAGTATCGGTCTGCGTGGTGGAATCCTGCCGCCGGATCACACCGCCGCCGAGCTTGATGCTCTGCCGGCCGCGGATGTAGTTCACGACACCCTCGTACTGGTACGTGTTCTCGTGGTAAACAATCGGCGGCCGGTTGCCCAACGTAGTACCAGTAAGATTCACGGTAATGGCCGAGAGTTCCGCCGTGCGGCCATCGACGTTGATGTTCGGCTGCCCGAATTTCGTATTGATCGGGTTGCCGAAGTTCAATGGGAACTGCGCGTTATCCAGCAGGGTATAGCCGGCCTTCAGCTCAAGAAAAACATTTGGATTAAAGGCGTGGACGTAGTTCAAATGCGCCTGGTGCGCGCGCGTAAGTGCCGGGCCGGGGTAGCTGCCCAGATTGCCGCCGGGAAAGATCACGCCGGCTGCGGAGTTGACTGCCGGGAAGAGGCTTCCGATGCTCGTGTCTGCACGGTTGTAGGTGTAGCGCACGTAGAAGCGGTCACCGTTGTTGAAGCTGTGGTCGCCGCGGATATCGCCGGTCTTGTTATGCTGCGCGTCAGCGCGAGCTCCCACGAAGTTGTTGGTCGTTGCGGTGTTTGTGGGTAGCGGGAAGAGGTTGAAGTACTGCTGGCCGATCCTGTCGAAATTGGCTGCCGCAACCGTCGTGTTGATGGCAGGATTGTCGGTGAAGTTGCCGGGATTGTTCCGCTCAAAGAGCGTGGGTACGGTGGTCGTGGTGGGGTTCTGATTTCTGACGTAGTCGAGCCCTTCGTAGTCCGCGAAGAAGAACGTGTGATCTTTGCGGATTGGTCCGCCGATGCTGCCGCCGTACTGGTTCTGGCGGAACTTCGGCTTCGGAATGTTTGCGCCGAATTTGAAGGGATTGGCATTCAACTTGTCGTTGCGGATGAATTCGTACACCGAGCCGTGGACAGAGTTCGTGCCCGACTTGGTGATGACGTTCACAATGGCGCCCGCGGCGCGGCCCACCTCAGCAGTGAAGACGTTCGCCTGCACGCTGACTTCCTGGATCGCATCCACCGACGGGCGAACGCCAATGGAGCCAATGACGCGCTCATTGTTGTCAATGCCGTCGATCGTCTGGTTGTTCATCATGTCGGCCTGGCCGTTCATAGAGACCGACGACGTTTGACGCCGGTCGTCCGGACGAAAGCCGCTGGCAAGACCGTTGTTCAGGCCTTCTGTTGCACCCGGTGTTACCTGCACCAGGTTGATGAAGTTACGGCCGTTCAGCGGCAGTTCCTGTGTGGCCTTCTCCGTCACGGTCGTGATCATCGCGGAGGAGTCCGTGCGCAACGCCGGTGGCGCTGCCTGGACCTCAACCGTCTCACCGGCCGCGCCTACCTCAAGGTGCGCGTCTTCGCGCGCGCGGTCACCGGCGGAGAGATTGAAGGAGGCAATCTGAAACGTCTTGAAGCCCGTAGCGGTTGCCGACAGCGAGTAGGTGCTCGGCTTGAGCAACGTGAAGGTAAATTCACCGCCGGAGCCTGAGGTGATCGTCCGCTGTTCATGCGTGTTCACGTCCGTGAGCACGATGGTGGCGTTTGGAACGATTGCGCCAGAGGCGTCGGTCACGACGCCAGTTACGTCGGCCGTGGTGTTCTGCGCCAGCAGCGGCGCTGCGGCCATACTCAACGCAAGGACCGCGTTCGCGGCGAGCCGGAAACTCTTCTGCTTCGGACTCCGGTACTTCAGGCTACTGTGCTTCATCGCTGATCCTCCAAAATGCTGCTGTGTACGTGTACAGAACCGCCGCCTTATCGAAGCGAGAGGCGGAGAGCACGCTACCGCGCGAAATCTTTGTTTCCGCAGCGCCTCCCAGACCGGCCAGAATGTATGGCCACATCCCCAATTTCTTAGGTGACTGAAATTAATCAGTGCAGCGATGGTGCGGCTGCATTAGTATTCCGGGTATTCCTGGTTGTTTTGGTTTCGGTAGCTGGATAATACCCACGCTCCCGGAACGGGTCAAGCAAGAATTCACGAACTTTTAGCACGAGGACGACACCCGCTTGAAGACCAGCGCAGGAAGCAGGGAGCGATGAAGGCCGCATTTCGTTCCGCAAAAACGGCCGTGGTGGCTGCCCTGCTACAGAACGAGCAGCTCTCACGCCTGGAACTGAGCGGCCTTGCGTCCGTAAGTCCTGCTGCCATTACCGAGGTGACGCAAAGCCTGCTGCAGCAAGGCCTGCTGCAGGAAATACCTGCCACGCACACCGACCGCCGCCGTGGACGCCCCACCGTACAGCTCTCTCTGCAGGCGGCCCACTCCTGCTTCGCAGGCGTGAGCATCTCGGAGTCAGAAACGGTGCTGACCATTACGGACCTTCGCGGACAGGTGC
>CALMAP010000227.1 GCA_937859825.1 uncultured Terriglobus sp.
CTTGCCGATGGTCCGGAAGAGTATCTTCACGTCCAGCCAGAGGCTCCAGTGCTCCATATAAAAACGATCCAGAGCGACTCGTTTCTCGTAGGCCAGAGTGGAGCGCCCGGATGTTTGCCACATGCCGGTGACACCCGGTTTCACGGCGAGATAGTAGCCGAACTGGTCAGCGTACCTCTCGACCTCAGCCGCAACGATTGGCCTTGGCCCCACAAGACTCATGCGGCCTGTAAGCACGTTCCAGATTTGCGGCAGCTCGTCCAGGGAGTACTTGCGAAGAAAGCGGCCAAGCGGGGTGACGCGCGGATCGTAGCGCAACTTGTGGCTGCGCAGCCATTCTGCCCGCTCTGCCGGGTAACGGGAGAGATGCTGCTCAAGAACTTCAGCTGAATTTACACACATGGTGCGGAACTTCCACATGGAAAAGAACGCTCCGCCACGGCGAATGCGGCGATGTGAGAAGAAAACCGGTCCGGGTGAACTGAGTGTTACGGCGAGAGCAATGATTGCTATGAGTGGAAGAACGATTGGTGAAATGAACAAGGCGAGCAGAATATCAAGCCATCGTTTCAGGACTGCGTACTGGAACGTATCGGCAGGACCTACTGCCACATTCCGCGGCCGGAGTGTGGCGGTTCTACGAAGGGGAAGTTCGTAGCTCATCTCGGATTGGCTGGCATCCAACGTATCGCTTTGTTGCTCGAGCTGCATTCTTCCCTATTATCTGGGGTGAACTGGCTGATGCGTTCAGTTCTTGCCCTGACTGTCCTTAAATCGACCTACGGCAGTCAACGCTCTGGGATATCCCTATCGTAACCTTTGAACCAATCGCCGATCGAAAGTTTCCCAAACCTAGTTACTTTCCGAATGCCCCCACGCAACGTGGAACAGCGATGTCACAGCCACTATTTTGGGTATTGAGACGAGTCTAAGCTCAAATGGTTGACACCGGAGAGGGACGAAAACGGTCAAGTAGCTCATCCAAGCTAGAAATTTCTTCGTAAACCACCCCGGTGCACGGTGTGGTTTCAGTCCCCATTAGCAGGAAAAGCTGTGTGAGTCCGGCAGCTGCTCCCGCAAGCATGTCAGAACAGCGGTCACCTACCATCATGGATGACGCGAGATCAAGATCATGTTCCGCAGCGGCACGAAGCAGCATGCCCGGTCCGGGCTTGCGACAGTCCGACTCTCTGCGGTAAATCCCAACTCCGTGTTCCGGGTGGAACGGCGAGTGGTAAACGGCGTCGACGGTTGCCCCTTGGCTTGCCAACGCCGCGCACATGTGTCGCATGAGTTCCTGAAACTGTTCTTCTGTGTAGTAGCCACGGCCTATTCCTGCCTGATTCGTGACAACCGCGACAAAATACCCAAACTGATTGGCCCGCTGAATCAGGGGAACGATGCCGGAGATCCAGCGAACATGCTCAAAATTGTGCAAATAGCCGATTTCTTCGTTCACGATGCCGTCGCGGTCGAGGAACAGGGCGGGCCGCTTCACAGGGACAGGGATCCATGCTTTTGGATTTCAAGCCCGCACGGTCTCAAGGCAGCAGAGAGGGCTAGGCAGCAGGTCCGCTGTGGGGCAGAAGTGCGCGTCGTTGGCATAGCTCTATTATGTAGGGCCCATAGCTTGCGGCGATAAGGCAATCCGGGTAGCCGTGTCCGGCATCCCAACGTGGAACGACCAAGTAAGCCGGAGAAGCTATGGCAGACCAGGACAACAAGACGCAATCCCTACCCGTGCGCGACGAGACGCCGCAGAGCAGCAATCGCGCCAAAACCGCGGAGTCCGAGCAAAATTCTGCAGGACAGCCGTCCCATCGGAGCAGAGAGGAAAGCCAGGCGGAAGAGCCGTCGGGCTACCGTGGGGAAAATCCCTCAACTGCAGGCCCAGGGGGCACGGGAATTCGCTCCGCCACTCCGGAAAACGCGGGCGGTCATATCAATCCATCCGCTCCAGGCGATACCGGCACCACGCCCGGTACAACACCGCGGGAATAAGGCCCCAAGCCGCGTCGCCTAAAATGGAGGTGCGGGCCTATAGCTCAATGGTTAGAGCAGCGGACTCATAATCCGTTGGTTCCAGGTTCAAGTCCTGGTGGGCCCACCAGTCTTTCTACCAGCCTGTTTTCTCCATCTGGTCAGAATTTCTTGGGACGCCTGACATCGAGGTCGATGACCGAGGAGTAGCAAGACTGTTCCAGGCCTTTAGGCAGTCCGTATCTGCAGGGTTAGACCATCGGAGTAGCTCCCACGATACGGCTCCCAATGACCATCGGCAGCGGGTGCACGTAACCTCCACTTGGAAGTGACCAAGGGCCAAATTTGAGCCACAAGGGTGTACCCAACAGCCGCCGGCTTCCTGCCTTCGCTTCGCGTACTGTGAACAGTGACCTCAGTAACATTGCTCCTGTCTCCTAACCGGGAGAAGATGAGAAATCCTCTCCGAAAGGTTTATCCATGCAGACGCTTCGCTTCGCTTGCGTGCTCAACGTGGTTGTAGTAACGACTCTCTTGGCTTCTGGCTCGGCTTTCGCGCAGGCAAAGAAGGCTCAGGTCGCTCACAGTTCCACCACGCGAAGTGCGTATCAGACCAATAGTGCAACGAGCGGCGGCGGGTCCCTTTTTCTTGGAGATCAACCTCCAGGGCAGCAGAATGGTGGCAACACGGTGGCCGGTATAGGCACCGGCGGCGCGCTGACGCCGGGTTCTACCGGGTATGGCGGCGAGTTCAATGTACTCATGGGTACGCTGGTTGCTCCCAATGCCAAGACTGTGCGTGAGTCCGTGTGTATCGGTGCCGGCGCTTGTTACTCCCTGGTCGGTAGCGACTCTGGTGTAGAGGACACGATTGTGACCGTCATTGGCTCGCAGGCGATGGGCTCGATGGCCAATGATGTGCTCTCATCGACTTTTATCGGGCAAAAATCCGGACTTGATCTCCAGCATAGCTACTACGACATCTATGTCGGTAACCACAGTGGTGTGCGAGTCAATCGGTCCATACGCTCTACGTTCGTGGGCGGATTTGTGGCAGCTGGCGATAATCTCGGCACTGCCAGCCAAGGTGGAGACGTGACCTATAACAGCTACGACAACACCGTCGTCGGCGGCGAGGCGGCAGAGTCGCCCAGCAGCAATGCAGACAAACACGAAAATGTCATTGTCGGCAGTCGTGCCATGCCTAGCTGGGGCGCGGCCAATGGCAACTCGGTTTTAGGTTTCTCGGCAGGGCGACGGATCACAGATGGTGCCTACAACACCTGTATGGGCTGGTAC
>CALMAP010000228.1:0-2173 GCA_937859825.1 uncultured Terriglobus sp.
CCGCATCCCAAGCCACCCCGTGGGCAAGCGCACCAGCAAAGGCTCCGTCGGCAGTCCCTATTCCATTAAGGACTACTACGCGGTCGATCCCGCGCTGGGCACCAAGGACGACCTGAAGCGTCTTGTGACCGAAGCACATCACCGCCAGATGAAGGTCATCCTGGACGTGGTGGCCAACCACACCGCGTGGGACAGTGTGATGATGGCGCACTCCGACTTCTACAAGAAAGATAAGGACGGCAACGTTACCTATCCCTACGACTGGTCCGACGTGGCGGCACTCGACTACAAGAACCCCGCGCTGCGCAAGTACATGCAGGACATGATGGTGTACTGGGTCAAAAATTTTGACGTGGACGGCTACCGCTGCGATGCAGCGGCCGAAGTGCCAACCAGCTTCTGGAACGAGGCCAGCGACGCGATTCGCGCCGTAAAGCCGAACATCGTGATGCTGGCCGAAGCGCAGAAGCCGGACCTGATGGTGAAGGCCTTCGACCTGGATTACGCGTGGCCGTCGATGCACAGCCTGAACGACGTGATCATGAACGGCGAACCCGCGCAAGCGACCACGCGCGCAACGGTCGAGTCGCAGCGCAAGATCTTTCCGCGCGGCACGCTGCACATGCGCATGAGTGACGACCACGACGAACTGCGCGCCATCGCGCGATACGGCTATCCCGGTGCCATCGCTGCGTGGACGGTCGCCGCCACGCTGGAGGGCGTACCTCTCATCTGGAACGGCATGGAGGTGGGCGACACCACCTACTCCGCTGCGCCCGCGCTGTTCGAGCCGCAGAAGATTTATTGGGACGCCGTGCAATGGCATAAGGAGTACCCGGCCTATTACAGCACCCTGCTGCACCTGCGCCGCGAACACGCGGCCTTTCAGACCGGCGACGCAGAGTGGGTTGGCAACTCCGACGAGCAGCACGTGGTGAGCTTTACCCGTACCGACGGCAAGGAGACCTTCCTGGTCGAGGTGAACCTCTCCAACACGCCCTTCCGAGGATCGGTACAAGGGGGCACCACCGGCTGGACCGAGGTCAAGCTGCCCGGCTTCAGTTCCGGCACGGGCTCGCTCACGGCCAACGCTACCGATGCGGAAAAGGCGCCTTCGACGGCGGCGCTGGCTCCGCCGGAGCTGCCTGCGTTCGGTGTGCGGATCTTCAGGAAGTAGCGTGCAACGAACATGGAAGACAATCATCACGCATGCAGCTTCGCAGTTGGGAGGGAGAAGGGGCCTTCAGGCCCCGAATCAGGTTCGCGAACAGAATGGGCTTCAGCCCTGGAGCTGGCCGTCACCCAGCCCTGAAGGGCAGACTTCTAAAGGAATCGATTTCGTGGGCCTGAAGGCCCACGCTCCCTCCCAACGGCCCATGAAATAACTCACTTTCGTTTCCAGGAATCCGCTCATGACCCTCACCAAGCCACCGAAGACCGGGCTGCAAATCTTCAACATGAGCTTCGGCTTTCTCGGCATCCAGTTTGGCTGGGGCCTGCAGATGGCGAACATGAGCGCCATCTATGAGTACCTGGGCGCGAATGCGGATCAGATCCCGATCCTGTGGCTGGCCGCGCCGCTGACCGGCCTGCTGGTGCAACCGCTGATCGGCCACATGAGCGACCGCACGTGGGGACCGCTTGGCCGCCGCCGGCCCTACTTTCTGACCGGAGCCATTCTCAGCACGCTTATGCTGCTGCTGATGCCCAATGCAAAATCCCTGCTGTTCGCGGCGGGCATGCTGTGGATTCTGGATGCCTCCATCAACATCAGCATGGAGCCGTTTCGAGCCTTCGTCGCCGACCTGCTGCCGGAGGGCCAGCGCACCCGAGGCTTCGCCATGCAGAGCCTGTTTATCGGACTGGGCGCGGTGATCGCGTCCGCACTGCCGTGGCTGATGACGAACGTTTTTCACATCGCAGAACGCGCCGGTGGATCGAACACGATCCCATTTACCGTGCGTGTTTCGTTCTACGTGGGTGCGTTTGCCTTTATCACCGCCGTGCTCTGGACGGTGATCACCACGAAAGAATACCCGCCGGAAGACCTGACCAGCTTTCGCACCGCAAAGCAGGAGACCGCAGGCCCCGCTGCGGCTCTCCGGGAGATTTTTAGCGCCGTGCGGGAGATGCCGCTGACCATGCGCCGCCTGGGCGGGGTGCAGTTGCTCAC
>CALMAP010000228.1:2183-8568 GCA_937859825.1 uncultured Terriglobus sp.
CTGTATTTTCCGGTAGCCGTGGCGCACAATGTTTTCGGCGCGAACGATGTGCACAGCGACCTGTACCGCGCGGGTGTGGAGTGGGGCGGCATCTGCTTCGCAGCCTACTCGGCCGTGTGCTTCGCGTTTTCCTTTGCCCTTCCCTTTCTCGCACGCAAACTGGGCCGCAAGCATACGCATAGCCTCTGCCTGCTGTGCGGCGGCGCGGGCTTGCTGGGTGTGCTGCTGATGCACAACAAATATCTGCTGCTGCTGAGCATGGCTGGCGTGGGGATCGCGTGGGCGAGCACGCTTTCCATGCCCTACGCGATGCTGGCGGCGGTGCTCCCACCCCGCCGCATCGGCGTGTACATGGGCATCTTCAACTTCTTCGTGGTGATGCCGGAGATTCTGGCGTCACTCTTCTTTGGCTTGATCATGAATCACCTGCTGCACAACAATCGCATGTATGCGATCGCCGCAGGAGGCATCTGCATGCTGCTGGCGGCATTGCTGATGCAGCGGGTTGCCGATCCGCAGACGCTCAGCGTAGCCGACGCTTAGGTCGCGACCAGTGTGGCCCCACGTGTGCGAAGCGAACGTGAACTTCGCCGCTATGCCTCAAAGGATCCCACCTAAAGCATTTCTCCTCAGGTGGGATCGTGACCATGCACGGCTTTGCGCTTTTGTTGTCCGAACGCTCCTAAGATCTGTCCTAGCCCGCAAGAACGCGGCTAGGGTGGGGCACCCGCATTCGTTTACCAGCGCATCTGAGCTTACGTCAGCAGGTGCACATGGGTTGGGCGGCGTGGTTCGCAATGCACGGTTATCTCGCCGTTGCGGCAGTTCTATTCCTTTCCGCGATCGGCCTGCCGATGCCCACCGTACTGGCGTTGCTGCTGGGCGGTGCCGCCGCGCAGCATGGAACGCTGCATCCGGTAGCAATTTTCGTGACCGCCGTGCTTGCGGAAAACATCGGCGCGACCCTGCTCTACTTCGGCGGGCGAGCCCGCGGGTGGTGGTTGCTGGGCAAGCTTTGCCGCGTCTCCATGGATCCCGAGACATGCATCTTCCGCTCGGCTGACTTCTTCTACAAACGCGGGAAAAGGACGCTGCTGTTTGCCCGCTTCATCCCGGGTCTGGCCAACATGGCACCGCCGCTGGCAGGCAGCTTGAACATGCGTCCGCTCGGCTTCTGGCAGTACGACATCCTGGGAGCCGTGCTGCACGCGGGCACGTGGCTTTCCATTGGCTACTTTCTCAGCCCGTTCATCCACAAGATCACGGACGGACTCGCACTCGTTGGGCACGTGGTCCTTGGCATTGTGCTGATTGCCGCGCTCGGCTATCTGGGTACATGGGTAGCGATCCGCGTTCGCGACCGCAAGTACCGCAACGTGGAGAAAATTTCCGCCACCGACCTGATTGAACGGTTGGAGAATCCCGACCCGCTGCACCCCATCGTAATCGCGGACGTGCGCTCCCACGGTTACTACGATCCCGGCATGCAGCGCATCAAGAACTCGATCCGCGTAGAACCCAACCGTCTGCTCTCTGAACTCGATGCCCTGCGCGAGACCCTCGCGACCGAGTGCGATGTGTACGTCTACTGCTCCTGCCTGCGCGACGCCACCAGCGTGCGTATTGCGCACACGCTCACGCAACGCGGCCATAAGGTGCGCGTGGTGGAAGGCGGTCTGCGCACCTGGCTCAAGGCTGGTGCACCGACCGAGCCTGTACCCGCGAGCGAGATGCACCACCTGCCGCGGTTCGAGTAGCCAGTCTGCTATAAAGGCGCATGGTTGAACCCATTTGGGTAGTTCGCGCTGGTAGAAGTGGCGTCTTTGCTGATGTGTTCCTCAGCAAAGGAGTTGTGGCAATTGGGTGGGGCAAGATCGGGTCTCTAGAGAATGTTCAAACCAGGGAGGAGTTGAGCCGACTTGTGGCATTGTGTTTCCCTGAATACAGTAGGTCCCAACTCATCGTTAACACGGGACAACTCTTTCGATTCCGGCATGAGCTTACAGTCGGACAGCACGTAGTAACTTATCAACCGCAAGTAAGGCTTTATCAACTGGGCGAGATTGCTGGCGATATAAATACCAGCCCGACTTAGATGAAGAGCTACAGCATACGAGAAGAGTTAGGTGGTACGCATCTGTCCCAAGGGATTTGCTGAGTGTGGATACTAGAAGTTCCTTAGGCTCCATAGCAACTATCTTCCGCATCTCTAATCTCGGCTCGAAAGAGATATTTGAAGCTGCTGATAAACCGCCGGTTTCGATTGGGCCTGAGATCGATATTGCTGGATTACGTCCTGCTGAACCAGTTGCAGAAGAGCAGCTTCGAGCGAATATCGAACAACAGGCTCTCGAGCTTTTGCAAGATCGTCTGAGTGCGCTTGCCTGGGATCGCATGCAGGAGTTAGTTGCTGGGCTACTGAGAGCAATGGGTTACAAAACCCGGGTTTCGCCTCCAGGTGCTGATCAAGGCCGTGACATAGTTGCTTCGCCAGATGATTTCGGATTTCAACAACCCTCAATCGTTGTTGAAGTTAAGCATCGGAAAGGATCGATGGGTGCTCCTGAAGTTCGTAGCTTCATCGGCGGCCTTCGCGACGGCGATCGAGGGTTGTACGTCAGTACAGGCGGGTTTTCCCGTGAGGCAATGTACGAGGCAGCACGTGCCAAGCAGCACCTGGCCCTCATGGACATGGACGCTTTAGCGCGAACAGTGCTGGAGTACTACGACCATATGGATCTCAACTCACGAAGTCTCTTGCCAGTAAGAAAGATCTATTGGCCCGATTAAGTCTCTCTTTAAATCACCCGGCTATGCCGATACCCGTTCTCATCTAAAGCACCAAGCAACTCTGCAACCTGCTCCCGCCCGCGGGTTTCCATCGTAATGTCAATGGTGGTGTCGCCCAGATTTACGCCGTAGTAGGCGCGGTTATAGAGGGTGTCCACGATGTTTACGCCGTGTGAGGCGATCAGCTGCGACAGTTCCACCAGTGCACCGGGGCGGTCGAGCAGATGAATGCGCAGCCGGATCAGACGGCCATCCTGCACCAGACCGCGCTCGATGATGCGGCTCAATAACGTTACGTCGATGTTGCCACCGCAGACGAGTACGGCGGTATGCTCGCCCTTTAGCGTGGTGCGCTGCTGTAAGAGCGCCGCCAAGCCGACGGCACCTGCGCCCTCGGCCAGCATCTTTTCGCGTTCCAGCAGCGTGAGGATGGCGCTGGCAATCTCGTCTTCTTCGACCGTCACGATCTCGTCGACGTAGCGCTCGACCAGCGGCAGCGTAAGCGTCCCTGCCCGGCGAACGGCGATGCCGTCGGCGATCGTGGTGCTTGCTTCCAGCGTAACGGGCGCGTGTCCGGCTACGGCGGCGGCCATACTGGCAAGGCGAGCAGTCTGCACGCCGATCACGCGCACCGACGGCTTGAGCGACTTGATGGCGCATGCGATGCCGCCGATCAGGCCGCCGCCACCAATGGGCACCACCACTGCCTCAAGTTCCGGGACCTGCTCCAGGATTTCGAGGCCGATGGTGCCCTGGCCCGCGATTACGTCCGCATCGTCGAAGGGATGGATAAACGTGAGGCCCTCGGCATCACGGCGGCGGACAGCCTCGGCATAGGCTTCGTCGTAGTTCGCACCGTGCAGAACCACCTCCGCACCAAAGCGGCGGGTCGCTGTGATCTTGACCAGCGGCGTGGTCTCCGGCATCACGATAGTTGCGCGAATTCCTCGGCGGGTCGCGTGATACGCCACGCCCTGCGCGTGGTTCCCCGCGCTGGCGGCGATCACGCCGCGGGCCGTCTGCTCTGGCGTGAGCTTGAGAATGCGGTTCAGCGCGCCGCGTTCCTTGAATGCGCCGGTCATCTGCCGGTTCTCGAGCTTGAGGTAGATTTGCTGGCCGGTCAGGCCGCTCAAGACGGCGGAGCGCTCGCACGGCGTGTAGTAGACCGAGTCGCGTACACGCTCGCGCGCCTGCTGGATGTCGGCGAGAGTGACGGTTGCTGCTTCAGGGACTTGCATGCTGTATCCAGCGTACCGTGAGGAGAATCCTACTCGGGTAGCTGGAAGTGTGAGACGAGCCGCTACCGGCGTGAGAGTTCGTCCACGCGGCCTTCAAGCTTCTTTTCCCTTCCGTAAAACTCCCGGTAGTCCGCTTCCAGTCGCGGTAGCCTTGCTTCAACCTGACTGAAACGCTGATCGACCTGGCTGAAGCGTTGATCGACCTGGCTGAAGCGCTGGTTCATGTTTTCTTTCAGATCGGAGAAACGGTAGTTCGTCTGCATCCAGCCCAGCAAGACAAGCAGGCTGGGTATGCCAATGGTGAGCCACAGCTGCAGGTTGGTCATCACGCCGTCACCTCCTGCGCCTACGATAGCAAACCACTCAGGAAACGCTCAATGCGTTTTGCGGAAAGCATTGGCCCGTGCAAACTCTTCGCGCAGTTCCGGCGTGCGCAGGTTCTCCCGCAGGTGCTGCAGCCGCTGCTCCAGGGCGAGCAGCGTGGCAGCCACGGGCGCCTCGTTGGTGTGCGCGATGTCGCGCCACATGCTGAAGGGCGAGGAGCCGAGCCGCGTCATTTCCCGCAGGGCGCGGCCGCCAATGGCACGCAGGTCAGGGTCGTTACCGAAGGTGTCTTCCAGCAGCGCGCTCATCGCGGTAGAGACGAACTGCGGCAGATGGCTGACCCATGCGCAAACCTCGTCATGCCTGCCCGGTGCGAGATCGAGCGTCTTTGCGCCGAACTTCGCGACCCAGCCGCGCCACTCCACTTCGATCGTTTGACAAGCGTTTGAGACTGGTTCCTCAGCGGGCGTAAACAGCCATGTCGTATCGTGGAAGAGTGTCGCTTCCGCCAGTGCCGCGCCACCGCTTTCCTTGCCCGCCATGGGATGCCCTGGCAGGAAGCGTCCGGGCATCAGCTTCGCTGCCATTTCCGTAATCTGCAGCTTGGTGGAGCCCGTGTCCGTAACAAGCTGGCCGTCGCGCAGGATGGGAGCGATCGTCTGCATCCACTGCAGAATTGCCATGACCGGCACAGCCAGTACGATCAGGTCAGACTGCATCACGGCAGCCCGGTGGTCGCCGGAGGTGGGCGCAATGTCAGAGACCGCGCCCATCTGCAGCGCGGTCTGCATCTCAACTCCGCTGGTGTCAACACCGGTAATCGAGCCTTGAAAGCCCGCCTCATACAAGGCAAGGCCGATGGACGCCCCGATGAGACCGGTGCCGATGATGGTGATCCGCTCGATCGGCACCGGGATCTCTTAAAACACCAGGTGCTGTTCGAAGAAGAGCAAGCTGCGCTTCTTTGCCAGGGCCGAAGCGTCCTGAACGAAGTGCTTGGGATCGAGCTTGCGATTGAAAGCGTGGCCCGTCTTTTCGTACACAAATACCGGCACCTCAGGATGCGCGTTGGTGATCGTTTCGCGCGCTGCAGCGTCGATATACGGGTCGTTCGCACCGAAGTGCAGCATCACCGGGCACTGCGGCTCTTCGTTGACGAACTTTGCGATAGCCCCGCCGTAGTAGCCGACTGTCGCCTCAACCTTTAAGCGCGGGGCGCTTAGCCAGGCCATAGTGCCGCCGAAGCAGTAGCCCACCACGCCCACGTTGCCGCTGATCTCGCTGCGCAGCCAGTCCACGGCAGCTTCCACGTCCAGCGTCTGCGGCTGCATGTCCGCCGGAAACTGCTGCATGATGCTCATACCCTTGTTGAACCCGGCCTCGTCATACGGCAGGTCCACGTTCTTCTCGTAACGGTCGAACATCGCAGGCGCGACTACGAGAAAGCCGTCGTTGGCCCAGTCCTCCGCCGTGGTCTGAATGTTCTTATTAACCCCGAAAATCTCCTGCACCACAACGAGGCCACCCTTGGGCGTCCCCTTTGGCCGTACGACATATCCGGCAAGCTCATTGTTGTCGGACGAGATCAGTTCTACCCACTCAGCCATCTTCTTCTCCGGACCTTAGGCTACGCTTCTGCCCACGACCGGCGCGAGTTGCCGAAGCTGCTCGACCAGTTTCGTGAGTTGGTCGGGGAACAGCGACTGCGCGCCGTCGCTCATGGCTTTGTCCGGGTTGGGATGCATTTCCATCAGCAATCCGTCGGCACCGGCGGCAACGGAGGCCAGCGCCATGGGTGGAACGAACTCGCGCTTGCCTACGCCGTGCGACGGGTCGCCGAAGACGGGAAGGTGCGTCAGCTTCTTCAGCACCGGAATCGCGCTCACGTCCATGGTGTTGCGGGTGTAGGTCTCAAAGGTGCGGATGCCACGCTCGCACAGCATCAGGTCGTAGTTGCCGCCGCTCAGGATGTATTCCGCGCTCAGCAGCACCTCTTCAATCGTCGCGGAGATGCCGCGCTTCATCAGCACCGG
>CALMAP010000229.1 GCA_937859825.1 uncultured Terriglobus sp.
GAGTACGTCTGGACCGCACCGTTACCAAAGCAGGTTCTTTAAAGCAGCCGCCGGCTTCGACTGGGAGAGCATTCCAACTTAGAGTGGATTTGTGACGTTTTCTTCAAAACTGAAATGTGCGGCCCTGCTGGCGGGGGCATCGCTGTTGCCGCTGAGTGCCGTAGCTGTAGTGAAGAAACCTGCAAAGGTCTCCCATGGTGCTGTGGCACACGCAGCACAACGGCCTGTTGGGAAGCAGGCAACAGCCTCAAAAAGAGGCAAGCAGGTTTTAAACGGCAAAGTTGTCTCAAGTCGTGCGGGAAAGCGGAAGCCGGCAAAATCGCAGGGAGCAGCGCAACGTGGTTCTCGTGTGCGCCTCGTGCAGGAAGAGTCGCAATCCACCCCGGTCAGCCGCAGGCTCTCGTCTGCATTTGTCCAGAGCGAACAACTGCGACCGATGGCGCAGCAACTTGCGCAGACGCGTTCCTCCGCTGCATTCGGGGGAGTACAGGCCTACGCTCAACAGCATCCGGGCGAGGGTGCGTCGGCTGCATGGCTCGCCATGGGGCATGCCTACGGTCTGGATCGTCGCTATGCGGACGCGGGCACGTCCTACCGGCAGGCTGCGTCCGCAGGTGAGGCATTACGCGACTACGCTCAGTTTCTGGGCGCACAGGCCGCACTCCAGAACCATGATCCTGCAACGACGCTGCAGATGCTGACCGACTTCCGTCAGAAGTACCCTGCAAGCATCTTTGCCGCGAACGCCACAGTGCTAGCTGCCCAAGCCTACCTTGCTCAGAGCGACGGTGCCGGAGCTCTGCGCGCGCTCGCACAGGATGCAGGCCAGCCCGCATCCCAGAAACCGGACTACCTGTTGACCGAAGGCAAGGCAAACGAACTCACAGGAAACCGAACGGCGGCTGCCGCAATCTTCCGGCAGATTTACACACGCCTGCCGTTTTCGCCGGAATCGGCACAGGCGAAGCAGGAATTGCAGATTCTGCAGATGGGCCCAAGCGCCGGTGAGCGCAAGCTGCACGCCGACGCACTCTTCAACGCGAAACGGTATGCCGAGGCGGGCGCGGAGTACCACGCAATCCAGCAGAACGACTCTTCGCTCTCGCAGGTTGATCGGGACGCGCTGGAAATCTACGCGGCTGTGTGCGACCTGCGGCTCAAGCATCTGTCAAAGCATGACGCTGAGAAGCTGCCGCAGACCGGGGATGACAGTGCGGCGCTTCGGCTCTACATTCTTGCAGAGATAGCCCGCAACGAAGGAGACGAAGCGGGAAATCAATCGCTTCTGCAGCAGATGGAGCAGCGCTTTGCCCAGAGCCGCTGGCTGGAAGAAGCACTTTACTCCAGCGGCAACATGTACCTGATCAAACGGTCGTCGACCCAGGCGATCCTGATGTATGAGGAGCTGTTTCGCCGCTTCCCAAATAGCACCTACGCTCCGTCGTCGCACTGGCGGGCTGCGTGGTTGAGCTATCGGCTTCGCAACTACTCCGAAGCCGCGCGGCTGATGGAAGAACACATCACCCGTTACCCTGCGAGCGCGGAGGCGCCAGCGGCAATCTACTGGCGCGGCAGGCTCTACGAAGATCCTGAGCACAACTTCGCGCAGGCACAGAATTTCTACAATGCGCTTTCGACCAGCTATCGCAATTTCTACTACGCGATCCTTGCCCGCGAGCGGCTGCACATTATGGGCGCGCAGAGTCCCGTGACCCCTGCTTTTCCGCTGGCAAACGTACGTACCCCGCCAGCGGCGACGCTCGTGCAGGAACTGCCGGAGAACGATCCGCACCTGATCAAGGCAAGGCTGCTGGCGAATGCAGGTCTCAACGAATACATCGGACCGGAGATCCAGGCCAGTGGCAGCAGCGCACAGTGGGGAGCGCTTGCGCAGGCAGAAATCTATCGCAGCTATGGCGAAAACGTTCGCGCTTTGCAGGCGATCAAGCGAAGCGGTGCATCGTTCTTTTCGTTGCCGGTTTCCGAGGTGCCATCCGTGTACTGGCAGCTTCTGTTTCCAAGGCCCTACTGGAGCGATCTGACGGCCGATTCTGCTCGTAACGGTCTTGATCCATACCTAGTTGCTTCACTGATACGGCAGGAGAGCGAATTCAACCCGGGCGCGGTCTCAAAGGCGAATGCTTACGGGCTGATGCAGCTTTTGCCTTCCGTTGGGAAATCCCTGTCAAAGAATGCGGGGATCCGGCACTTTCAGACTGGTATGCTGCTCGATCCCGGAACGAACCTTGCGCTCGGCACGGCAAACCTGAGGCAGGTGCTGGACCGCTACAGTGGTCAGGTCGAGTACGCCTTGGCCGCGTATAACGCTGGCGACAGCCCGATACGCCGCTGGATGGCGGAGAACAACTACAAAGACATTCCTGAATTTGTGGAATCGATCCCGTATTCCGAGACGCGCGACTATGTGCAGTCCATCCTGCGTAATCGAGAGATGTACCGGCAACTGTACGCGGGGCAGTAAACGAGGAACTCTGCCATGAATCCGCTGCGCTGCATTTCTTGCAGCACAGCGTTTCTCTGCACCTACTTGGTGGTCACGGTAAGCTGGTAAGCGGCCGTGTGGGTCAGGATGCCGTCAGTCGCGGTGATCGTGAACGCATAGGTGCCGCGTGTCGTGTCCCCGGTGTTCTGGTCGGGCAGTGTCGCGGACGATCCTGTACGCGCCGCCCA
>CALMAP010000230.1 GCA_937859825.1 uncultured Terriglobus sp.
GAACGATACCTCGGTTGCAAACAGCGACTTCAGAATGCCGTAAACGACCGGATCGGCTTGGAGCCGAGGTCTCACTAACGATGAGGCTTTTCTCCGGTCGTGTATCTGTTCGAGAGCCCAAACTGACAGAGTAGAATCATCGCGTCGAATGCACTGGGTTTCTCCGATTGAAACAAGAAAGGCTTGGACAGCGAATAATGCCCATTTATATTCCCAGCGAAAGACCGGAATGTTTACTCGCGCTCTAGCGGTCGTATGTCTGGCGATGTGGCTCTTGTGCCCGATGCAATCTCATGCTGGGCAATGGTCAGTGCGCAATCCATCACGGATTTGCAATGCGTCCCGTCTTGCTAAAGCGGTTTCGGTCGATGATGTTACTTTTCGCTCCTACAAAGACGATGTCTCTGGAGAAGCTTGCCTGCAAGTGAATGAAGCAGGCAAGCTTTTACTCCAACTCACAAATGACAATGGCGGTTACTTCACGCTCGGCCAACAAGCAAGCGGTGACGGGACGGTAGGCCGCATCAAAGACGGCACTGACATTACTGGGCGCGGATATCCTGACATGATTGTGTCTCAATGGACGGGAGGAGCCCATTGTTGTCGGATTGATTATGTTTTCGAGTTGCGTCCCAAAGTGAGAATACTGGCAAAGCTGGAGGCGCGAGATGCAGATGAGTCTCACTTCGACGATCTCGACGGAAACGGCCGCTATTACTATGTCAGCGCTGATTTCAGCTTTGCCTATTGGTGGCAGTCATTTGCCGGCTCACCTACACATTCAGTAGTGCTCGGGTTTATCAACGATGGCAAAGGCGGCAGTTATCACCTCGCGCTCGACAAAATGAGAAGGCCATCCCCTACCGGAAGCGAATGGGCGGCTTCCCTTGCGAAGGTGAAAGCTGAACTTGAACTCAACGGCTCGAACATGGCAAACGATCTGCCTGATGTTCTTTGGCAAGAAGTTCTGAACCTCATTTACACCGGTCATGAGGACCTGGCGTGGAAGTTCTTAGCTCAGGTTGGACCCAAGGCACAGCAGGGCACATTTCCAGATCTCTCATCATTCTGCTCAACCTTGAAAACGAGCAACTACTGGGAAGATTTGCGGGTAACGATGCAGAAGGCACCGCCTTCGTGTTTGAACGCGAAGCCCTCGAGAAATAGAGCAATTTGGTCGCGCAACCCAGGCTGCAACGGATTACGCCCCATAAACGCCGTTGTCGCCAGTAGTCTGCCGACTTGTGCTGCATGACCCGAACACAATCACTTAGTTGCCGAAGCAGACTTTTGTCCCAGTATCGGCGACGCTGGCGATCATCCATTTTCCTTCGACGCGAACCAGGTTGAACAGGTCTGTTCCGCAGTGATCGACTTTGTTGTCGACTAAGAAGTCGAAGGGTGCCCAGACCATGGCGAGGTCGTGATCGATGCGGACCAGCGGGTCGTGAATGCGTTCCTGGATTTTGGTTGTGCCGGGTTTGCCTACGCGCTCCGCAAAGGCTTCGAAGGACATCTGCGCGGGCTTGCCATCGCGCATCAGCACCATCGTGGCGCCAGGTAGCGTGGGCGCTTTGATGGCGGCCGCATCCCGTTTGGACATGCCATCGAACATTGCATAAATTGGAGCCAGCACCGCCTGCTCCTCTGTTGACTGCGCAAGCGCACGGGTGACTGGGAGAGTTGGCAGTACCGCAGCGTAGAAGCAAACGATTAACTTTGCGTACCTGTTCATGCTCGGCATTCTATCGTGTGGTGGATGCGAGCAAGGTGCATTCTTTGAAGGGCATGCATTCAGGCCGAAGCCCCTATGGGTTGCGCTTACAGTGCTTAACATGGGTTGTCTGTCTTCCTGGGCCTGCGGCCCAGGCTGTTATGTACTCGGGCTTTCAGCCCTCCAGTCTCACCATGCAAGAATGCTCCTTGAGAGAGGTGCAACCTATCGTCCAGCCAGACCGCGTTGCCCGTGGCGTGACCCAGCGCGGTGTTATCGAAAACGACCCAGACCTCCTGATCTTCCAACTTATCCTTGTAAGGCTGAAGTCTCTTTACAAAGTCCTGCAGCCATTGCTCGTCATAATTGGAGTAGTAAGTACGCGGGCTGCCGTGGAGACGCCAGTAACGCAGTCCGGGCCAGCCTCCCGGCCTGGCCGCTAACTCCGAGCCTTTGGGCGGGTCCGCCGCGACGCGGGCAATGTTGAAGTCTTGTAGAAGGCTGTTGGCTAAAGCCGTGAACCAACTGGAATGACGTGGCTCCAAAGCGACTGCGCCCGGATGCAGCTCCCGTAACGTGGTGAGGAACTCCCGTGCGGCACCCTCGTCGAAGACTGACTTAGGCGGCAACTGGACCAGCACGGTTCCCAGCTTGTCACCTAGACCGCGCACCGCGTCGAAGAACTCCAGCAGAGCTCCACCGGTATTCACGAGTTTGGCGGTGTGCGTTATTGCCTTCGGCATCTTGACTGCGAAGCGAAAGTCGTCGGGAGTCGACGCCGCCCATCGCTCCCACGTGGCACGCCGATGCGGACGGTGAAAACTGGAGTTGACCTCAACGCACCGCAGCCTGCTTGCATAACGCTCAAGGTGCGAAACCTTGACTCCTTCGGCCAATGAGGCAAAGAACTCCAGATGCTGCCTGGGTACTGTCCAGCCCGCCGTGCCGACAAAGAACTGCATCAGTACCAGCGTACCTTCAGAGTTCGTTTTAGCAGCACCGAATCCCTGATTTGATCCATCGGCAGTTGTTCTTCTAATTACGATTCTCTTAATGAGTGTGCAAGCTTCCTGCAAGCAGCCCAGGCTTGCTGGAGGCATAGGCCAGTTCTGATCTGGCTCCGCTACACTAGCGGCCATGCATGGTTCGCAGCGCTCCGAAGCGCTCAATGTTCTGGAAGCCGGATCACCCGAACCCTTCCGCTGGACGATTGGGTTGCTGCTTGGGCTGGGGGTGCTGGTCAATTACTTTGACCGGGTAAACCTGTCGGTCTCGCACGATGCACTGCAGCATAGCTTTGGTGTTACGCCGCAGGTGTTTGGGCAGCTTTCGGCTGCTTACTCTTGGACGTATGCCGCCTGCCAGCTGCCCACGGGGGTCATTCTCGACCAGCTTGGTGTGCGCAAGGTTTCGCTCTATTCCATCGCGATCTGGGGGATTGCCTCCGCCGCGGCGGCGCTTGCGCCGGGAGTGCTGTTGTTCTTCGTTGCGCGGCTGCTGCTGGGCATTGGCGAGGCGCCTACCTTTCCCGCGAACGCAAAGGCTGTGGGCCTCTGGTTTCCCCAGAGTGAGCGCTCACTGGCTACGGCCATCTTCGACGGAGCGGCCAAGTTTGCCAATGCCATCGGCGTGCCACTGCTCGGATTGCTGCTGTTGCACATTGGCTGGCGCATGTCGTTTGGAGTTACGGCGCTGCTGTCGTTCGGCTATCTGGCGCTGTTCTGGTGGTTGTATCGCGAGCCGGAACGCCTCTCACTTCGCAACGTGGTGCAGGTGCGAAAGGGTGGCGAGAGCACGGAGGAAGAAAGTACGGTGTTCATGGAAGCGGCCAGCCCGTCGGTTCCACTTCGCAAGTTGCTACGCCAGCCCAAGGTGCTGGGCATTGCGATCGGTTTTGGATCGTATAACTACGTCTTCTATCTTTTACTAACCTGGCTGCCAACGTATCTTGCCGATGCGCTGCACGTCCCGCTGATGCGCTCGTTCCTGTTTACCAGCGCACCATGGCTGGTAGCCACGGCTGGCGACCTGCTGATTGGCGGCTTTCTGGTGGACTGGTTGATTCATCGCGGCTATGACGGCGACCGCGTGCGCCGCACCGTGCTGATCGGCGGCATGTGCTGTGGCCTTGGCATCTTTGGTGCCGCCTTCGCCCATACGCTGTGGGAAGCGTTGATTCCTATTTCCATTGCGATCGGCGGTCTTTCCGCCGCAGCACCGGTGGGCTGGTCGGTACCGTCCATCCTCGTGCCGGACTCAAGCACCGGCCGCGTCGGCGGCATCATCAACTTCTCAAACCAGCTCTCAGCCATTGCCGCACCGATCCTGACAGGCTACACCGTGGGCCGGACGCACGCTTACGGCTGGGCCTTTGGCATTGCCGGAGCTTACCTGTGCGTGGGCATCTTGTCGTATGTGTTTCTACTGGGCAGGATTGAGCGAATCGATGTGCGGAGCGCACTGGTTTAAGTACAAATCAGCCGCGAATAAATAACTCTTAGCCAGCCACTTCTCGCCACTTAGGAACCATTGTCATCCTGAGGAATATCGTGACGAAGTACCTGCTTTCTAGAGCGTCTACCGTGACATGTAGCTTAGGGCCAAAGGCCCGGCATATACCAGCCTAGGCCAGAGGCTAGGATCAGTGCGACAGTCAACCAAGCGCTGAAGGCGCGACCCAAGGGGCCACAGCTACACCTGAAGGGAGATGCCCTAAGCCTTGCCGCGATCCTGCATCCTCAGAAAAGATAGATGTCGCAGTTCCTTGCGAAGTGCTCAGGAGGACACGCTTAAGTGCGAATGCTTGCCGACTACTTCTGCAGGGCCCGCGTTGCTCCCACGGAGATACCGCCGTCGACCAACAGTGTTTGTCCGGTGATGTAGCGCGACGCCTCACTCGCCAGAAACACCACCGCGCCGTCAAGGTCGTTGGGAGCGCCTGGCCGTTTCAGCGGAATGCGTTCGACCAGGTATTCGACCCAGCCCTCATCCTCATACATAACTTTGTTCTGCTCGGTCTTGAACCAGCCGGGTGCGAGCGCGTTCACGGTCACACCGTTCGGGCCCCAGTCGTCGGCGAGGCTCATGGTCATCTGGCGTACGCCGCCACGGCTCGCGCCATAGGGGGCAAGGCCCGCATAGCCAAAGACGCTGGTTACGGACGAGATGTTGATGATGCGGCCGTAGCCACGCGCCACCATGCCTCGAGCGATTGCCTGGGCTACAAAAAACGTACCGCGCAGGTTGGTTTCGACGACCTGGTTCCAGTCGTCCCAGGTCACGTCAAGCGCGGGCTTGCGCACATTGCAACCGGCATTGTTCACCAGGATGTCAACCTGGCCGAAAGCGGCCTCTGCCGCTGGCCCGAATGTGACGATGCTGTTTTGGCTGCGCACGTCGAGCGGCAACGCCTTCGCTTCGATGTTCCTCGAGGCAAGTTCTGTGAGGAAGGATGCGCAATCCTCTGCGCGGCGGCTGGTCAGCACAAGTCGCGCCCCCGCCCGGCCCAAAGCCCGAGCGAAGTACTGGCC
>CALMAP010000231.1:0-542 GCA_937859825.1 uncultured Terriglobus sp.
GATAGCTGCCACCATCCACAAGAACGGGCTGCCCGGTGATGCTTGCCGCCTGCATGGAACATAACCAGACCAGCGTGGCGGCCACCTCTTCCGGAGAAGCAATGCGTCCGGTCGGGATCGCCTCTTCCGTTTCCTTCCGAAGTTCCTCTACAGTGCGGCCCGATTGCGCAGCTCGCGCCTTCAGCACCTGCTGCGAACGTGAGGTGCTGGTAAAGCCTGGCCCTACATTGTTCACCGTGACGCCGTCTTTGCCGAACTCTGTGGCCAGGGACCGCACCAGCCCGGCGACACCGGGCCGGATTGCGTTCGAGAGCACAAGTCCTGGAGCAGGCTGCTTCGCAGTGTACGAACTCACCGTCACGATTCGTCCCCAGTTCTGGCGCACCATGTGAGGCAATGCTGCCTGCGAGAACGTGACCACGGATCGCAGATTGGTCCGGAAGGCCGCATCCCACTCTTCGGCAGTAGTCTCCAGAAACGGTTTTGCAGGCGGCCCGCCCGCATTCGGAATTGCGATGTCGAGCCTGCCGAAGTGGTCGGCA
>CALMAP010000231.1:552-6278 GCA_937859825.1 uncultured Terriglobus sp.
TCGTATAAACGTGCGCAGCGAAGCGTCATCCCTGACGTCTACGACCTCACACACGACCTCGACGTTGTGCTGTGCCCGTATCTCTTCGGCGAGAGCGTCAAGCGGCCCTGGCGTTCGGGCGCAAACAGCCAGTGCAACACCTTCAGCGGCAAGCGCCAGCGCAGTCGCCCTGCCAATTCCCTGGCTTGCTCCACTTAGCACCGCGACTCGCCCGGCTAATCCGAAGTCCATCCGTCCATCGTAAAGGCCATGCTGCGCTTCCGAAAGGAGGACAGGCACGCGCTAGGATACGCTCTGAATGTGAACGAAGAGTCTTTCCAAAACATCCCGCAGGCAACGCACGCCAGCTTCCACAGCATGCCGATGGAGCAGTTGAATCCGCTCATCCAGCGGCAATTCGTCTATGGAGAAGGCGCGATGCTTGCGCGCATTCTGCTGCGCCAGGGAGCGGTCGTGCCGGAGCACCGCCACGTGAACGAACAGATCAGCTACATTCTGGAGGGTGCACTGCGCTTCCTGCTGGGGGAGGGGGATGCGCGGCGTGAACAGGTGGTGCGATCGGGCGAGGTGCTGGTCATTCCGCCCAACCTGCCGCACAGCGCAGAGGCGCTGGAAGATACCGTCGACCTGGACGTCTTCACGCCACCGCGCGCGGATTGGATTTCAGGGGATGATGCGTATCTACGAGGCGCTGCTGAGCGGTAAAACTAGAGGCGCTGCCGAGCGGTAAAACTAATCGACGGCTTGCGTCCGGTAGCGTGACCGCTGCTGCGGCCCGGTCTCAGGCAGGGTTCCCGCTTCATGCGTCTGGAAGCGCCGGTAGCGCTGCAGCAGAGACGCGGGTCCTCGCGCAGTAAAGTAGACCAGGTTGCCCTCAAAGCGCTTGTTCTCGAGGAAGGCTCCACCCTCAAGCGCAGCAATGGCGCGCCCTTCCCGCTGTGGAATGCGGAAGCTGGCGGTCGCAGTCGGATCTGGTGCTTCTTTGCCCCCTATCTTTTCTTCGATGGCCGCGATGAGCCGGCCGAGACCCTCACCCGTGTGGGCCGAAACGGCAACGGTGTCTGGAGCGGGGGAGGCGACCAAGAACGCGCGCTCATTGGGGGAGAGCAGGTCGATCTTGTTGAGCACCTGCAGCGTGGGCGTTCCGCTTACCTCCAGTTCCGCCAGCACTGCCTCAACCTGCGACTTCTGCTCTTCCATCATGGGCGAGGCCGCGTCACGTACGTGCAGCAGCAGTTCCGCGCGCTCCACCTCTTCGAGTGTGGCGCGAAAGCTGGTGACCAGGGTATGCGGCAGGTTGCGAATAAAGCCAACCGTATCGCTCAGCAGCACCTTGCGGCGCGATGGCAGGGCCAGGTGCCGCAGCTTGGGGTCGAGCGTGGCGAACATGCGTGCGCTCTCCAGCACACTCGCGTCGGTAAGCGCGTTGAACAGCGTGCTCTTGCCTGCATTGGTATACCCCACCAGCGCCACCGTGGGCACGGGAACGGCTTCACGGCGCTGACGCTGTTGCCGGCGGTTCCGGCGCACCTGGTCGAGCTGCATTTTTAGCCGGTCGATGCGTTCGCGAATACGACGGCGATCTGTTTCGAGCTTGGTCTCACCAGGGCCACGGGTGCCGATGCCGCCGCCGAGTTGGGACATGGCTTTGCCTTTGCCTGCCAGACGAGGCAACTGGTACTCCAACTGCGCAAGCTCAACCTGCAGGTGCCCCTCTCGCGTGCGTGCGTGTTTCGCAAAGATGTCCAGAATAAGCTGAGTCCGGTCGATCACGCGGCACGGCAGAAGATCGTTCAGATTGCGTGTCTGTGAGGGAGAAAGATCGTGGTCGAACAAGACGAGGTTAGCGCCTGTGCTTCGCACAACCGCTTCTACCTCCTCGACCTTGCCGGGCCCGATCAGCGTGCTAATCTCCGCGCGTGGACGCCGCTGGACGACCGTGGCCTCGATCACCGCTCCGGCAGAGCGCGCGAGCTCCTGGAACTCATCCAGAGCAGACTCGAAGTCCAGGTCGGCGACTTCCGCAAGCTCTCGCGAATCTTCGTCCGTGCTGGAGGAGTGCAGGCCTGCGGACGTTCTGGCCAGTTGCGCAGCCGGGCTGAGCTTACGCCTGCCGCCGGTAATCTCGACGGAAACAAGCACCGCACGATCACCCTCTGCCGCAGTGGCGTGACCGTCATCTTGGAGTTCTGCACCCAGGGGTGAGGCTCGTTCTCCGTTGGCACGGCGGCGTGACGGAATCCTGGCTGTAGTCAAACGCTAAACGCCGGTTGTGCCGGAGACAGGCGAGTTGTCGGTGAGCGGGCTGTCAGCAGACCGTGGGACACTGCTGTGCGGCCGCTCGATATGGCTGCCCGAACGCATGCTGACCACAGTGGAAATCGCATGCTTGAAGATCAACTGCTCCTGAGCGTTGTTTTCAAGCAGTACCGAGTATTTATCGAAGGAACGAATCTTTCCGGTCAGCTTGACGCCGGAAACAAGGTAAATCGTAACGGCGCTCTTGTCTTTGCGCACCGTGTTCAGAAACGTGTCCTGAATGTTCTGTGCCGGCTTTGAATCCATTTGGCCGATCTCCCATGCGCCTGTTTGGCGCGATTTTCTTGTGCAAACTACCTGATAAAAACCGTCAGAGTTCCGGACGAAGCCGAAAGTGCTTCTCTGCCGTCAGCGGAGCCACGCCTGCATCCAGGTGTTTGACTCCAAGGCCTTCCACCATACAAAACACGCTTGCGATACGCAAGGATGTTCGATCTTTGTCCTGGATCAGCACACATCGTTCTGGACTGATCGCCGACCGGAACTGCAGACCGATTTGTTAGACGCCAGACGCCGGTGCATGTTGCGTGAATCGTGAAAAGCGGGACCGGCATGTTCCCTCCGTGACAAGTACGATAGACACGATGTCGAATGTAGCCACTCCCGTGCCCAGGACTATGGCGGGAGCCTCCACTCCCAAGCCAGTCGCGATGCTCGATCTGGCGCGCCAGTATGAGAGCACTGGCGCTGCCATTCAGGAGGCCGTGGCGGACGTTTGCCGCGGCGGACGCTTCATTCTGGGCAGAGAGGTGGCCGACCTGGAGGCCGCCGTGCAGCAGCGCTGCGCAGGCGCCTCGGCCATTGGCTGCGCCAGCGGTACGGACGCGCTCTGGCTTGCACTCGCCTCCCTCGGCATTGGCAAGGGCGATGCCGTGGTCACCACGCCCTTCTCCTTTTTTGCCTCGGTTAGCAGCATCCTGCGGGCAGGTGCGACGCCTGTGCTCGCGGACATCCATCCGGACTCGTTCAACCTGAATGCCGAGGCCGTGGAGGACACGATCGCAAAACGCCATGCCGCCGGGAAGCAGGACGTGCGCGCCGTCATGCCCGTGCACCTGTACGGCCAATGCGCAGACTGGGACAGCTTCCAGAGGCTCGCCGCAAAGCATGACCTTCTGCTTGTAGAAGACGCAGCGCAGGCCTTTGGTGCGGCGTGGAACGGTGTACCTGCGGGCGCACTGGGCGATGCCGCCGCGTTTTCGTTTTATCCAACCAAGAACTTGAGCGCCTGGGGCGACGCGGGCCTCACAACGGTGCGCGACGCAGCAGCCGGGGAGCGCGCACTCGCACTTCGCGCACATGGCATGCGACACCGCTATCACCACGACGAGGTTGGCTGGAACAGCCGCCTGGACACGATGCAAGCCGCGGTTCTGCTGGTGAAGCTGCCCTTTATCGACGAGTGGAACCGCCAACGTGCCGCGCTGGCTGCCCGCTATACGGAGCTTTTTCAGCAGGCTGATCTTGTCGGGCAGGTCAGCGACGGCGGTATCGTGTTGCCCACGGCCGATCCGCGCGGCACGCATGTGTGGCACCAGTACGTCATCCGCACACCGAAGCGCGAAGCGTTGCGCGAACACCTGCAGTCGCGCGGTATTGGCTCGGAGATTTACTATCCCGTTCCGCTTCATCTGCAGAAAGCGTTAACCGATCTCGGCTACCACGAAGGCGATTTCCCGGAGAGCGAGCGGGCAGCGCGCGAGGTGCTCGCGCTGCCGATCTATCCGGAACTGCGGCATGATGAGCAGGACCGGGTGGTGGAAGCGGTCGCAGCGTTCCTGCGGTAGCTGACGCTCTCCCATAA
Source organism: uncultured Terriglobus sp. (assembly GCA_937859825.1). Lineage (GTDB taxonomy): Bacteria > Acidobacteriota > Terriglobia > Terriglobales > Acidobacteriaceae > Terriglobus. Next base: position 4,676 of record CALMAP010000231.1, read on the forward strand.
ATCTGTCATATCGGGCGAACAGCGGTAGCATAGGCACGATGTCTTCACAGGCCACAACCGTCCGCGTCGGCAACGTCTCCTTCAGCAACGACGCCCCGCTCACCCTCATCGCCGGTCCCTGCCAGATGGAAAGCCGCGACCATGCACTGGAGATCGCGCAGGCGCTCCAGGAGATCACCGGACGCGTCGGCATCGGCCTCGTCTATAAGTCCAGCTTCGACAAGGCGAACCGCACCAGCGGCTCCGCGCAGCGTGGCATTGGGATGGAGGCTTCCCTGCCCATCTTTGCGGAGATACGGGAACGCTTCGGCCTGCCCGTATTGACCGACGTGCACGAAAGCTGGCAATGCAAGCCGGTAAGCGAAGCGGCTGACGTGCTGCAGATTCCCGCCTTTCTCTGCCGACAGACCGACCTGCTGCTGGCCGCCGCCGAAACGGGCCGGACGGTAAATGTAAAAAAGGGGCAGTGCCTCGCACCGGCGGACATGAACAACGTCGTCGCCAAGCTGAAGGACGCGAGCGGCGGCGTGCTGCTGACGGAGCGCGGCACCAGCTTCGGCTATCACACGCTGGTGAGCGACATGCGCGCGCTGCCGACGATGGCTGCCACGGGCGCGCCAGTGATCTTTGACGCGACGCATTCCGTGCAGCAGCCCGGAGGCCTCGGCGGCTCCAGCGGCGGCCAGCGCGAGTTCGTCCCCGTCCTGGCGCGCGCCGCCGTCAGCGTGGGAGTGGCGGGCGTTTTCATCGAAACACACCCCGACCCGGACCACGCGCCCTCCGACGGCCCAAACATGATGCCGCTGCAAAGCATGGAGGCGCTGCTGCTCGAGTTGATGGAGTTCGACCGGCTCAGCAAAAGGTACGCAGCCGCCGCGCGTGGAGCGTTCGCGTGAGCACCGGGCAGCCGGATGCGACTTCGGCAATCTCAACCCTCGGTTGTGAAATCCGCGGCTTGGAAGCATTACGCGAGGCGCTTCAAGGAGAACTCGGCACACAGTTCGCCGCGGCGGTTTCGTTGCTGCATGTCTCAACCGGCCGCGTAATCGTGACTGGCGTTGGCAAGAGCGGGCACATCGCGCGCAAAATCGCCGCGACCCTTGCTTCCACCGGCAAGCCAGCTCACTTCGTGCATCCGTCGGACGCGAGCCACGGGGACCTCGGCATGATCCGCCCAGAGGATGTAGTGATCGCGCTCTCCTGGTCGGGAGAGACAGCAGAGCTTGCCGACCTGGTCGCCTACACCCGCCGCTTCACCGTGCCGCTGATTGCCAGCACCTCGGACGCAGGCAGCAGTCTCGCCCGCGCAGCCGACGTGGCCATGATTCTGCCGGTCAGCGGCGAGGCTTGTCCTGATTCGCTCGCACCCACCACCAGTACCACGATGCAGCTTGCGTTGGGCGACGCTCTTGCAGTTGCCTTGCTGGAACGGCGGGGGTTTTCCTCCGACCAGTTTCGGGATTACCATCCGGGCGGCCGCCTGGGCTCGCGCCTGCAGCGCGTGCGCGACTTGATGCACACCGGCGAAGAAGTGCCAATTGTACCCGAAACCGCGACCCTGGCCGAGGCAATTGTGCGCATGACCAGCGGCCGCTTCGGCGTG
>CALMAP010000231.1:6288-9491 GCA_937859825.1 uncultured Terriglobus sp.
GATTTGCGCCGGTCCTTCGCACGGGGATTTCAGGAATGCCCCGTCGTAGAAGTCATGGGCCGGAACCCGCGCACGATCGGCCCGGAAGAACTTGCCTCAACGGCACTGGCGCGCATGAACAGTCAAAGCATTACCGCCCTCTTCGCTGTGGAAGACGGTGCGCCCGTTGGCATCGTGCATGTGCATGACCTGCTACGGGCGGGGCTGGCATGAATGCCTTCGCCTTTCTTTTAGGCCTGTCCTCTCGACCGGAGCGCAGCGAAGTGGAGAGACCTGCTGTTTGTTCGAAGCGACTCGGCCCTCAAAGAACGAAGCAGGTTTCCCGCTCCGCACGCAAAAGCGCGTGCTCCGGTCGAAACGACATTGTTTGAAGCAAGTTCTACACACTCAGCGCGTAACTGCGGCTGGCCATGACCACATACCCGCCCGGCAACTCCAGCCGCGCCGGATCACCACCGTAAACACGCGCCGTAAGCACCACCCGTTCGCCGATACATACCTCAACGACGGAGTGGTCTACAAAGCAGCGCACCTCGAAGGCGTCCGGCAGCTTCTGGTTCAAGGCAATGTCCTTGCCTCTCCAACGCAGAGGCGTGCCGCCGTTCCGGTCACCGGGGACAACCGAAAGGACGTTGCTCAAATACCGAAAGGGCGGCGGGTTTAAGTCCGACCGTGTACGTGCCACGGAAAGCACCAGTTCCGACTGGGTAGCGGCTGCGGGCCTTACGGCGTTCACGTCAGCCGTTACCTGACCGCGCAGCGTTGCCACCTGCTTCGCCGGCTGGAACCGCACCTCGCCGTCCTGCAGTGTGAGCACGCGCGGCAGGCTCATGCAACCCGCCCATCCCGCTTTGGCGAACTCTGCTTCCGGCCTGTCTTCCGGGATCCATCCCCAAAGGATGCGATTGCCCTGTGCGTCAAGCTGGGTCTTGGGCGCGTAGTACGGGCCATGGTTCAGGATGCCCTCGTGCTTCGGTGTCCAGGTCATCGTCTTCCTGTCGAGCCTGCCGGTCTGCCAGAGTGTCTGCCTGCCTTGCGGCGTGCCGGTGGAATGAATCAGCACGTGGCGGTCGCCCAGCGGAAAGAAATCGGGACACTCCCAGGTCTCGCCGGAATCGACGGTATCGTCTGTCTGGATGCCGACCGGCCTGCCCTGCGCGAAGATGCGCTGATAGGTCCAGTTCCGCAGGTCGGGCGACTTGTAGAGCAGCACGTCGCCGCCCTTATTCTTCTCGCCGGAAGCCAGCAGCATGTACCAGCCATCTGCCTCGCGCCACGGCGTTGGATCACGAAAGCCGGTCACCTTCATTCCCTGTGGAGGGCTGGCGATCACGGGCTGAAGCAGCTTGTTCCATTTGTCCAAAGCAGCGTCTGAGTTGGAGGAATTGTCCGCCGAAGGCGTTGCAAGGTTCTGCGTCTCGCGCATCGGCGGGTGCGAGTTCCACAGCGTAGCCTGTTCTTGAGGAGACTTGGCGATACCCGTGTAGAGGATCGTCGGGCGGCCATGATTGAGCACCATGCTGCCGGTAAAGACGCCGTCCGCATCGGCGCCGCCGGGCGTGGGCGCAAGCGCGATGGGCCGGTCGGACCAGTGCACCATGTCCGCGCTGACGGAGTGATACCAGTGCATATCTCCCCAAACGGACGCGCCCGGGTTGTACTGGAAGAACATGTGGTAGCGGCCGTTGAAGTAGACCGGCGCGCAGGGGTCGTTCATCCAACCGCGCTTCGGCATCAGGTGGTAGCGCGGCCGCAGCGGGTCATTGTCAATGGCAGACTGGGGCGGAAACTCCGCAAGTGCAAAGCGCGGCAGTGCAGATGCTGTGGCGGCAACAGCAAGGCTCTTCAGGACGCGGCGGCGCGTAATGGTCATGGCGAGAGATAGGATGCGCGTGTGTGACGAGCTTTGTCATCTTCTGCCTCGGTCCATCCACAATGTGTCATTTCGACCGGAGCGACAGGTTAATCGTCGCGCAGTAGAGAAATCTCCTGCTTGCCTGAAGCGCCTTTGGCTGTGACAGGAAAGCAGGTTCTCCACTCCAGCCGCAAATCGCGGCTTTCGGTCGAAATGCAGGCCAGAACGCTACCGACGCTTCTTGCCCTTCTTGTCTTTCTTCTCTTCTTCAGGCTCCAGCCTCGCCTCGGCAGGCGCAGTCGCACCCGGCTTCAGCACACGCCGGGTGTTGTTGCCTTCGAGCCGGTAGGTCTTGGCAACGAGGCTGCCTGCCGGTGGCGTAATCATCCCGGTCTGCGGATCGGCATGCGGAACAGGCGCACCTGCGGCGAGCACCGTATAAGTGTACGCGGGAGCAGGTCCAATGAACGGCGACCCCTTTACGGGATTCACCGTACCAGGATCGGTGCCGATCTTTACGGGCAGGTAGCCGAGAATGTTGCGGTCGCGATTGGCGCCCTCGTAGCGGTGCTTTTTCGTGTTCCAGTAGAAGACCCGAAGCTGATTGAAGTCATAGGGCAGGCCCGCCTTGTACGGGCTCAGGACGACGACGTAGTTCGGCACATCCTTGATGGCGCCTTCGATCTCGGGATCGTTCACCATATTCAGCACATAGGCGCCGATAATGCGTTGGTTTTCCGCGTACTTGGCGACGGTGTCGGGCACGTCCACGTCCATCATGCGGCTCAGCATCCAGCCGGTGTGATTGTGACTGTCGCGCACCAGCCACCAGTCCTCCATTGGCGGAGGTTCGGGAGCGGCAGGCGCGTCCGTTGCGGATGCCTGCCCCGGCTTGCCGGGTATCGCTACTGCGGGTTTGGCGACGACAGTTCCGGGCGGCAGCGGCTTCAGCGTGCTTGCACGGGCAAGAAGCTTTAGCTTCTCGCCCTCTTCCAGGCGGTACAGCTTGTCCGTGTCGCGGCCTGGTCTGCTGTGCAGGTACACATCATCCCGAACGACGCCACTGGCTACAGGCTTGTCCTTCTCATGAGAGTTGTTCAGGTCATTGAACTGCTTTTGAACCGCCTCGGTTGCAACGGCTTTCTCATCAATCCAGCCGACTTCGCCACGGTCTGTCTTGACCTTGTAAAAGCGCTTGTTCGACTCGAGAATCTCAAGCCGCTCTCCGTTGGCAACATTGCCCGTACGGTTGGAGACAGCGGCAATGCGGTCACGCAGGAAGGTTGTTTTCGCCGTCACGTAGACATAGTGCGTCAGCATCTTGGGCTTCATACCGTTGCAACCGGCC
>CALMAP010000232.1 GCA_937859825.1 uncultured Terriglobus sp.
GTAATTACCTTCACCCCGCCTGTTCCCACCAGTTCTTCTACCCGGTCGATGAACAGCCTGTCTGCGGAAACGTGGAACCCACTTGGCTCCAGCACGGCGCAAAACTCACCGGGCTCTTCCAGATCGAGCAGCAGCTTGCCCGGACCGGGCGTCTCCCGAAAAATCCGCAGCAGCTTCTCCAGTAACGCCGCATCGGGATGGTGCAGTGGCACCTTGATGCGAAGAGCTTCTGGTAGCTTGATCTGCACATCTTCCAGCGCCATGATGCTGGTTACGCTCAGCTTCGGTGCGGAGTCTTCCTCCCCTCGCAGCGAACCACGCACAAGGACCGGAACGTCGATTTTCAACTTGTCCTGCAACGAGGCGTAGTCCTTGGGAAAGGCGATCAAGTCGATCTTGCCCACCGTGTCCTCAAGACATGCGGACGCATACATTTCACCGCTGCGTTTGGACTTGGCGGCCTTGAGCCCGGTAATCACGCCGGCAATCTGGATTTCATTCTGCGGCTCACGCTGGCCGCGCGTGAAGGCCTGCGGTTCCGGCTTCATCTCGCAGGCGGTGGCGGTGTCCACGGCTTTCAGGTTGCGCAGCTTCTCGCGGTACTTGTCCATGGGATGACCCGAGACGAAGAAGCCGAGCACTTCCTTCTCATTCTGCAGCCGGGTGTGCTCGTCCCACTCCGGTGCCTGCGGCAGATCGTCCTGCTTGGGAGCGCTGGATGCAGCAGGGCCACCCGCGTCGAAGAGGCCGAAGAGGCCGCTCTGCCCCGTGGCTGCGTCTTTCTGCGACTTTTGCGCACGCTCCATCGCGGAGTCCAGCGCGGCGAAGACACGGGCCCGGGGACCGAGCGTGTCCATTGCACCGGCCTTGGCAAGGCTTTCAAGCACGCGCTTGTTCAGCAGACGCAGTTCGACCTTCTCGCAGAACTCCCACAACGAAGTAAAGCCGGGCTTTCCTTCCGCTTGCAACGTCTTCCGGGCTAAGGTGATCGTTTCGATCGCGTTGCCGCCCACGTTCTTAATGGCGGCAAGTCCAAAGCGGATCGTGTCTCCCGCCGGGGTAAAGTTCGCGTCGGACACCTGAACATCCGGCGGTTGCACGGTGATGCCGATCTCGCGGCACTCGCCGATGTACTTCACCACGTTCTCCGGCTTGCTGGTTTCACTCGTCAGCAGCGCGGCCATGAACTCGACCGGATAGTGCGTTTTAAGCCAGGCCGTGTGGTACGCCAGCAGAGCGTAGGCCGAGGAGTGCGACTTGTTGAAGCCGTAGCCGGCAAACTGCAGGATAAGGTCAAAGAGCTGTCCTGCCTTCTCCTTTGGATGTTTGCGCTCCGCAGCTCCAGCCATAAACAAATCACGCTGCAGAGCCATCTCTTCCATGTTCTTCTTGCCCATGGCGCGGCGCAGCAGGTCGGCACCGCCAAGCGAATACCCGGCGATCACGCTTGAAATCTGCATGACCTGCTCCTGATAGACGATGACCCCGAGTGTCTCTTTCAGCAAGCCTTCCAGTTCGGGTAAGAGGTACTCCACCGCGCGGCGTCCCCACTTGCGCTCAATGAAGTCGTCGATCATGCCTCCCTGGATCGGGCCGGGCCGATACAGGGCGTTCAACGCGGTCAGGTCTTCAACTGTTGTCGGCTTGTACCGGCGCAGCACGTCGCGCATGCCGCCGGACTCAAACTGGAAGACGCCACTGGTCAGCGCCCGATGGAAGACCTTCTCGTAGGTCTCCTGGTCATCCAGCGGAATGGTCGCCATGTCCACCGTCTCACTGCGATTCAGCTTGATGAGCTTCAGGCAATCGTCAATCACGGTCAGTGTGGTGAGCCCAAGAAAGTCCATCTTGAGAAGACCCATCTTTTCGACGGCCTTCATGTCATACGCGGTGACAATACCCTCATCTTTGGTTCGAGTTACAGGGACAAGTTCAGTCAGAGGTTGAGGTGCAATTACAACGCCCGCTGCATGCACGCCTGCTCCTCGAACGAGGCCCTCCAGGCGCATCGCGGCGTCGATCACTTCCTTGATCTGCGGGTTCGAGTCGTACGCCTGCCCAAGCTGCGGTGAGTCCTTCAGCGCCTGCTCAATGGTGATGCCGATCGTTGCGGGCACCATCTTGGCGATGCGGTCTACCTCGCCGTAGGGCATATCGAGAGCCCGGCCGACGTCCTTGATGGCGGCCTTTGCAGCCATGGTGTTGAAGGTGATGATCTGCGCCACCTGCTCGCGGCCGTACTTGCGGGTGACGTACTCGATTACCTCGCCGCGGCGATTCATGCAGAAGTCGATATCGATATCGGGCATGCTCACGCGTTCCGGATTCAGAAAGCGCTCGAAGAGCAGTTCGTTCTGCAGCGGGTCGATGTCCGTGATCTCCATCACGTAGGCGACCAGCGAGCCGGCGGCGGAACCACGGCCCGGCCCAACCGGGATGTCGTGCTCCTTCGCGTACTTGATGAAGTCCCACACGATCATGAAGTAGCCCGGAAAATTCATGGCCCTGATGCACTCAAGCTCGCGGTTGAGTCGCGCCTCGTACTCGGCGTGGGTGTGCTTCAGAAGGCCGCGCGTCTCCAGGTGCGCGATGGCCGTGTCGAAGCGCTTGTGCAGCCCTTTGCGGCAGACCTGATCGAAGTAGCTGTCCAGCGTCTCGCCGCTCGGCACTTCAAAATCAGGAAAGGGGTTGTCGACCTTTTTCAGCTTCACATTGCAGCGCTCCACGAACTGCATGGTGCGCGTGCAGACCTCTTCGTGCCCGGCGAAGGTGCGGTGCATCTCCGCCGCGCTCTTGATGAAGAACTCCTGCGTATCGAACTTGAAGCGGTTGGGATCGTTCATGCTGGCGGCGGTCTGCACGCACAGCAGGATCTCGTGCGCACGGCTGTCGTCACCCGCAACGTAGTGCGCGTCGTTGGTTGCGATCAGCGGGATGCCGAGTTCCTTCTCCATCCTAAAAAGCTGATCGCACACACCCTTGTCCGGCGTGAGGCCGTGGTCCTGAATCTCAAGGAAGAAGTTGTTCTTGCCGAACATGTCCGCGAAGACGCCCGCGGTCCTCTTCGCCTCGTCGTACTTGTCTTTCATCAGGTGCTGGTTCAATTCCCCCGCCAGGCAGCCACTGAACCCGATCAGTCCCTCGGTATGCTTCGCCAGAAACGCCTTGGACACGCGCGGCTTGCGGTAGAACCCATGCAGCGCCGCCTCGCTGGTGAGCCGGACAAGGTTGCGGTAGCCCACCTCGTTTTCCGCCAGCACGAGAAAGTGGTTGTAGCCGCCGCTCATCTCGCGGTGGTCCTCGGTCTGCGACAGGTAAAGCTCGCAACCGATGATCGGCTTCACACCCTTCTTCTCCATGGCTTCGGCAAAGTGCACCGCTCCGAACATGTTGCCGTGGTCGGTCATGGCCGCGGCCTTCTGCCCCAGCTTGCTCACATGAGCAGCCAGCTTGTCCACGTCGCAGGCGCCGTCGAGTAGGCTGTAGTCGGTGTGGAGATGGAGATGGGTAAACTCAGCGGCCATGACCTCGATTCTAGGCCGCCGGGTGTGTGCTAAAGCGCGGTGGAAATTCCGTCCGAAACCGCTCGAAGGTGGAGCTCACCCCCGTGTCCCAACCGGCTCACCGCTTGACCGGGGAGCTGGAGCCTACCCGTGATCCCAAAAACGTGGGGGAGGCGCTCCTGCTGAGCTCGAGAGAGATGCGGCCACGTTTCATCCATGCCCGTGGTGAACATGGGCACCAGGCCCGCCGCAACTGAGCTTATCCTCAGAGCTTTGCTCGCAAGTACCGGCGAACAGGCTCGTCATACACCTTGAACACGGCCCATGCGAAGACAACCAAGATGCAGACACCGAGTGCGACGAATGGCCACAAGTTACCTCCTGCAAGCTTGTGCTTCTGAGCATATTCACCCCATATCCAGATAACAGCGTAGTGCGTCATGTATAGCGGGTAAGAAAGATCGCCGGAGATACGGCAGATCCGTTCTGCTTTGGGCGTTACTGCCGCTCCCGCACCAAGCGCGACAAGCAGGGGAAAGAACAGGATGATCTCTGCCGCTTCGCGCCCCCACCCGCCACGTGCGTAGGGTACAAGCAGTGCCAATACGAGCAGGACACTCAATGCACCCAGCCCAAGCCGCGTTCGGGGCCGCCATCCCATCCGGTAGACAAGGAGGCCTGCCGGAAAGGAGAACGCCACACGCGCGCCGCCGTCCCAAAAATTGCGTGCGCTCCAGCCGCCACTCAGATTACCGGCATGGAAGCCGGCCCAGCACAGAACGGCCGCAGCCACAACCACGACCCCTGCCAGAACTCCACGCCGCGCCCGGTACAGTCCGATTCCGAACAGAAGATTGGCGACGTATTCCCAGAAGAGCGACCAGGCCGGTGCGTTCAAGCCAAACAGGTTCCGCCCGCGCTCGTGCATCGTGCCATACGGAATCAGGAAGATTGAAGCGGCAAAGAGCAGTGCCAGCTTGCCTGGGCTGTAACCAGGTGGAACGCCGAAAGGATTTGCATAGAACGCAGCCAGGCCAAGCACGGTGCCGAAAATCACCATCGGCTGCAGACGAATCAGGCGTGCCTTCAGAAAGCTGCCAAGCCCCATGCGCGCCATTCGGTCGTCGTAGGCGTAGCCAAGCACAAAACCGGACAGGCAGAAGAAGAAATCCACCGCGAGAAAGCCATGACCGATCCACAGCTTGCTGTAGCTGGAGATCACCATCTCATAGAAGTGGAAGACCACGACGCAGAGCGCGGCCACGCCCCGCAGTCCGTCCAGCACAGGGAAATGTGGCCTATGGGTCGTTTCCGCCGCTTTCCCAACCACCACTTCTGCATGCATCGCACCAGACTACAGGCATCGGTCATCACCGCCGGTCCGGCTGACAAAGCGGTGTTGCCGGCTCCCAATGCGAACGAGTGTGGAGAGCACACAGCGCGTTCCACTCACTAACATTCTGCATCTGCCGATAACTATCCAATGCCTCGCATGCTTCGACGGAGATGGCGGCTGTGGAAGCGAGATGCAGAACCGCGCTTGGATACAGGCACGCCTGGTCCAGTTCAGGTTGACTTTCAAGCACTCGTCGACCAAAGCGTTGACATGATCTGCCAGGTGACGCAAATGCCGGGCGGCCATCTGCGGTATGACTATGTGTCGGCATCATCAGCGGAGATTGTCGGTTGGACCGCCGCAGAGATGAAGCACGTGACTCATGACCAGCTCTACCCGCCTGTCTCAATGGCCGTGATCCGGGAAGCCGGAAAGCAGCTGGATGCCGGAGCGCCGTCGACCGTGGTCACCGTGGAGGCGATCCGCAAAGACGGCCGCCATATCTGGGTAGAGAACCGGGTAAGAACACTCGCAGCCGACGGCTGTGGAAATCGCACAGTCGTGGTGTGCATGCGCGACATCACCGAGCGCAAGTTACTGCAGGACCAGTTGGCCGGCCTGGTGCTCGTGGACGCGCTTACGGGCGTGGGAAACCGCCGCGCCTTCGATGCGGCACTGGACCGGGAATGGCAG
>CALMAP010000233.1:0-8348 GCA_937859825.1 uncultured Terriglobus sp.
GCTCCGCATCGGTCACAAAGTAGGGCGACAGGTAGCCGCGATCGAACTGCATGCCTTCGACCACATCAAGCTGCGTTTCCATCGTCTTCGACTCTTCGACGGTGATGACGCCATCCTTGCCGACCTTCTTCATCGCTTCGGCAATGATGGTGCCGATCTGCGAATCCGAGTTGGCGGAGATGGTGCCGACCTGTGCAATCATGTCGCCGGAGACGGGCTTCGAGAACTTGGAGAGAGCGCCACCGGTTACGGTGCCGTCTTCCGCGCGCTTGCCGACGATGGCCTCAACGGCCTTGTCGATGCCGCGCTTCAGGGCGGTGGGGTTCGCGCCGGCGGCAACGGTCTTCACGCCTTCGCGGTAGATCGCCTGGGCCAGCACCGTGGCGGTTGTAGTCCCGTCACCGGCAACGTCGCTGGTCTTGGAAGCGACTTCCTTCACGAGCTGTGCGCCCACGTTCTCAATCGGGTCCTTGAGTTCGATTTCCTTGGCGACGGTCACGCCGTCCTTGGTGATGGTGGGGGAGCCGAACTTCTTCTCGATGACGACGTTGCGGCCCTTGGGGCCGAGGGTAACCTTGACGGCGTCCGCGAGGATGTTCACGCCGCGCAGGATCGCCTGACGGGAATCTTCACCGTGCAGAATTGTCTTTGCCATTTTGCTTTTCCTTTGTTGCGCTCTTCGTTAGCGCGTAATTTTGGTTTCGCTGAACTCAGGGTAACCACGTTCGCTTCGCTAACGTGGGGCACCCACCCAAACGGCGTTTAAGCCTTGAGGATGCCGAGGACTTCCTCTTCACGCATAATGAGCAGGTCTTCGCCGTCCAGCTTGATCTCGGTGCCGGAGTACTTGCCGAACAGCACAGTGTCGCCAGCCTTGACATCAAGCGGGAAGACCTTGCCTTCGTCGTTGCTCTTGCCCTTGCCGACGGAAACGACGGTGCCCTGCTGGGGCTTTTCTTTTGCGGAATCGGGAATGATGATGCCGCCGCGCAGCGTTTCGCCCTCTTCGGTCCGGCGGACCAGGATGCGGTCGTGCAGCGGTGTGAATGTCGATGCCATGATGTTCGCTTGCTCCTTGCGTGAAGTGGACGAGCTTTAGCACTCTCGCCCTTCGATTGCTAATCTAAGGCCTGCGGCGCTCCCTAGTCAAGCAGGAAATGAAGAAAGTTGAGTGAATCTGACTAACATCTATACGAAAGGGCGGAGTGGGACCCGAATCTGAATCCATGTCAGGCGAGTGTCTCGCGACGTACAATATGCCTCATGTCTGTATGCAGAATCCTGCGAGTCGGCGGGACCGCAGCTCTTCTTCTCGCCACGGCCGTTCACGCACAAAGTGAACGCCATGGCCGTAAGTACAAGGCGCCGCCTGAGACCAGCCACTTCGAGGTGCTGGTCATTCGCGACTCCAATGGCAAGGTCATTGAGAATGCCGGGGTCGTCTTCCATCCAACCAAGGATGGGGTGGACGAAGGAAATCTTGAGGTCAAGTCGGGTGTGGATGGCAAGGCCTTCATCGACATTATTCCCACCGGCTCCGATGTTCAGGTGCAGGTGATTGCGAATGGCTTCTCCACGTACAGTGGCGATGTCAAGCTGGATGGTCCCTCGAAGCAACTGACTGTGCGCATGCTGCGCCCGCAGCAGCAGGTCTCGACTTATGAAGCGACGAACGGCGATTCCACGCGCAAGATCGGTGTGCAGGAGCCAAGCCACCGCATTGTTGAGAAACCCGCCGCAAACAAGCCCATCGGCGCTACAGATCCGGTCATTAAGCTCTCCGGCATGCCTGCCGATCCCAAGCAGACCGGTGATCCCACGGTACCGGCAGACCACAATGAGAAGGTGCCAGCCTCGAACAAAAAGCCGAAGCAGCCGAACAAGAGCAGTGCACCGACCGGCAATCAGGGTGGCGGCAACACCAGCGACCCTCCGAACTAGATGCTGACGCTGAGACTACTTGAAGGCAAACGCGCCGTGGTCACGGGTGGCGTGCGTCGCATCGGCAGAGCAATTGCCATGGCACTTGCCGCTGCCGGTGCAGATGTGGTGATCACGACGCGCCGCGTAGACTGCTCCGCGGAGGATACCGTAACCGAGCTGCAGCGGCTCGGCGTGCGTGCTCGTGCCGTTGCGCTTGCAGTGGAAGACCAGGCGTCGGTGCAACGCGGGATTGCTGCTGCTGCAGAGTACCTGAACGGCATCGACCTGCTGATTAACAATGCCGGGGCCTTTGAGACCGCTCCCCTTGAGACCATCACGGCAGAGCAGTGGGACGCGATGTTCGCCACGAACACGCGTGGACCGTTCTTTGTGGCGCAGGCATGCTATCCGCATCTGAAATCCGCACACGGACGCATCGTGAACATCGGCTCGTTGGGCGGGATGCATCCGTGGGCCACACACGCGCACTACTGCACCAGCAAAGCCGCGTTGCACATGTTGAGCCAGACCATGGCCAAGGCGTGGGCGCCCGAGGTAAGCGTGAACTGCGTGGCTCCGGGCATGATCGTCATGGGAGAGACGCACGATACCGCTTACGACAGCTTTGCTGAGAAAACGCCCATGAAGAGGAACGGCCGGGCGGAAGATGTGTCTGAGGCGGTGCTGTTCTTTGCGACGGCTACACGGTTTATTACAGGGCAGCTTCTTGCGGTGGATGGCGGGCTCGGACTGAATTGACGCCTGCGTTAACGGAAGCGCTCGGTTAGCCGCTTCCAAAAAGAGGGTTCCTCTTCCTCGAAGACACCCTTCGGTTCGGGTTGTGCCGACAGGGCTCTGCCTTCAAAGACCGCGAGTGGGTTGGTCACAAAGAGTCTCTCGGCAATGTCTTCGCCCACGCGCTTCGCAACCAGCTTGTAGGCGTCGCTCATGCGTGGCGTGCGTCGCGTCAGGTTGTGCGCATCGCTGCTCACAAAGTGTGTCCAGTTGTTTTCCAGCAACTCCCATGCGACACGTTCGGCGGTTTTGCCGAAGTTGCCCGTAATGGACCCGGCAGTGACCTGCACCAGCAAATCCGTACGAAGCCATTCCGCAAGGCGGTTACGGGAGCGTTGCAGCGTAGCGTTACGCTCGGGATGGGTGAGGATCGGTACCAGCCCCAATACCCGCAAGTCGTAGAGCAATTCATCCATACGCTGCGGTATCGAGGTGTCCGCAAGTTCTATCAGCAGGTAGGGGCCGCGATTGATCTGATACGTTTCTTTGCTCTTCTGAATACTGGTCGTGTTTTCAAAATTCAGGTGAAAGTCGCAACCTAGGCCAAGCGTAATGGCCGATGCTGTGTCCGCAGGTAGCGCCTCACGAATCTGCTGCAACTTCGCCTCATGCGCTTCGCGGTCGTAGTGAAACTCGGCGTTCGCATGGGGGGTTGCGACGATGTGAGTTATGCCGTCGCTCACCGCCATCTCGACCATTGCCACGGACGTTTCAAGATCGGGTGAACCGTCGTCTACGCCGAAAACAAGATGGTGGTGGAGATCGACCATTAAGCGTTCGCCAGACTCTGTGCCAGGGATTGGAAGAGGCGCAGTCCGTCCGTAGAGCCCAGAATTTGCTCGCTGGAGCGGTCAGGATGCGGCATCATACCGAGCACGTTGCGGCCTTCATTCAGGACGCCCGCAATGTTTTCCAACGAACCATTGGGATTTGCATCGGCAGTGATCTCACCCGATGCGGTGCTGTATCGAAAGGCAATGCGGTCGTGACGCTTCAGCTTGGCCAGTGTTGCTTCATCGCAAAAGTAGTTGCCTTCCATGTGGCCGATCGGCATGCGCAGCACGTCACCTTTGGAAAGATTGCTGGAGAAGATCGAGTGCGCTGTTTCCGTGCGAAGGTGCACATGCTTGCAAATGTAGCGAAGTCCTGCATTGCGCTGCAGTGCGCCGGGCAGAAGACCGGCCTCGCACAGGATCTGGAAACCATTGCAGATGCCCATAACCGGCCCTCCCGCAGCTGCGAATTTCTTTACGGAAGACATGATGGGTGCGAAGCGAGCAAGCGCACCCGTGCGCAGGTAGTCACCGTAGGCGAAGCCGCCCGGTACAAGGATGGCATCGCAGTTCTGCAGGTCTTCCGAGTCGTGCCAGAGGAAGGTCACAGGCTGCTTCAGTACGGCGTCAAACACGTTGTAGGTGTCGTGATCGCAATTTGAGCCGGGAAAGACAAGCACGCCGAACTTCATAGAAAAAGGGTAGCACCGTCAAGGCGCAATACCCATGCAGGACGACGGCTGCCCTGAATCGCATCAAAACTTCCTATGCGTGAACTAAGACCGGCACAAAGGCATCTGCAGACAGCCGGAGACGCTCTCGGCGGGTGGTTCCGTGCAGCGCTTCTGGACGCGCTAGTGGTTGGCGCGCTTTGGCTGGTAGGCCTGCTCTGGATCGGGGTGCCGTTTGCGCCGCTCTGGGCTGTGCTGGGGGCGCTTTTCCAGTTCGTTCCGGGGATTGGAGCCGTGCTCGGTGTCTGTGGGCCAGCCGTGGCCGCCGTCTTCTCCACCAATGACAACTCTTATGACAAGCTGTGGTGGGTGCTTGGCCTGTACGGCTTTATCGCCATAGCCGATGGCTTGCTGATCCAGCCGTTGCTCTTGAAACGCAAGACGCGCGTGCCGTGGTGGGCAGCGTTGCTGGGTCCCATTGTGGGTGGCATCCTGCTGCCACCGTGGGGTGCGCTGATTGCTCCGCCACTGCTTGCGGTGTTCTTCTCGCTGCGAAGACGCCCTGCGGCATAGCTGTACATGGCTCAGGCGGGAAACAAAAAGCGGAGAACGGCACCAAACCGCGCCGACCACGCCGCTTCGTTGTGCAGAGCTCCGGGGACGCGCTCATAGTGCAGATCGGCCAATGCCATTTTGGGCACAATGAAGGTGCGCTCGAATGGGCTCGCAAGCCTTCGGACCTTCGTGGGCGCGGGCGGTGTCGAGCGGCTGTCCAGCTTCCATCCCTTTCCCTCAAGCAGGTGCGCCAGCAGGTCGGCATCACGCACATGAACCTGGCCTTCTGCCGTTCCCATATCCAGCCAGATGCGGAGCGGCAATGGCAATGAGAGGGCACGCACATCGTCAAGGATGCAGCGTTTGTCCCACCAGACGGAAGGAGAGAGCACCCCGACTTTGCCGAAGATCTGCGGATACTGGAATGCGATTGCCAGCGAGATGAGTCCACCTAGCGACGAGCCCGCAAGGCCAGTGTTTTCAGGTTCGGGCAGAATGCGCAAGTCTCTCCGGAGCACAGGCAGAAGCTCTTCGACGAGCGCCTGTGCGTAGAGCGGGCCTTTTCCTCCGCCGAGCCTCACGTCTGCGGATGGCGTGTACTCCATCATCCGCTCGACGCCGGTGTTCCCGACGCCAACCAGGATCACGGGTGCGACCCGGCCAGCCGCGGTCTCGCTGTCAGCCGTGGATCCGCATTGCCAGGTGCTGCCTTTTACATACGAGAGTTCGCCGTCAAAAAGGTTCTGGCCGTCGTGTAGCAGCAGAACAGGAAAGGAGCGGCTCGGCTCAGCGAGGTACTCCTCGGGCAGATGAAGGAAGAGATCGCGTGGTGTAGGCAGGGCGTCTGACGACCAGTTCCGGATGCGCCAATACCGCGTGTCTGAGTCAGCAGGTACAAGCGACAAGTCTGCTGTAGAAACAAGCGGGTTTACGAATTGTCCGTCCAGCAACTGCGGGTCAGGTAGAGGCGAGCTGCTTGCAGTCTGGTCTGGGCTTACCATGCGATACGATTTCGTAAGATTAGCAAACGCACCACCTGCGCCATGAGAGCGCTTCGGAGCCTGACACGATGCATCGTGAGTACCACGTGGACGAATCCCAAGCGCTGGGCAGGCGCATGGAGCGCCTCGTCTTCGGTCATGCCGGTCTGCCAGTCATCGTCTTTCCCAGTTCCTGCGGAACGTTCTACGAGTTCGAGCACTTCGGCATGGTGGAAGCGGTGCGCGACAAGATCGAGCGCGGCCAGATTCAGCTTTGGTGCGTGGACTCAGTGGACAGCGAGAGCTGGTACGCGCAGGAAGTTCCCGGCAGCTGGCGTATCGCCCGGCATCTCCAGTATGAGCGCTATATCGTCGACGAGTTGATTCCGCATATCCGATGGCGCACGTGGCGCGAGAGCGTGGCGGTACTGGGCTGTTCTTTTGGAGGATTTCACGCAGCCAGCATGGCGTTCCGCCATCCGGATGTAATCACGGCCATGCTCAGCATGAGCGGAGCGTTCGACATGGTCGCGCCCATGCTGCGCGGCCATTATGACAACGACGTCTACTTCACGCTGCCCACGCACTTTCTGCCGAGCCTGGGCGGGACATGGCAACTGGACCGGATGCGCGGGAACACCTACATTCTTGCGACGGGCGTACACGACCAGTGCTGGGACGACAACGAGCGCCTGGCCCGCATCCTGCGGGAGAAGGGTATTCCCGTAAAGCTCGATGTATGGGGCGATGGTACCGGCCATGACTGGCCGTGGTGGCAGCGCATGGCACAGACTTACCTGTAGGCATCGCTTGAGTTCTACCTTAGACATTTCAAACATTGTCGAGCGCAGCACGCATCCAATCGGCAACAAGGAGACAAGCACGTGAAGAAGATCGGCATCCTTTTCGGGCAGGAAAATACCTTTCCAGGTGCATTCGTGGAGAAGATCAACTCCATGAACCTGCCGGACATTCGGGCAGAGTTCGTGGAAGTGGGTGTCGTGAAGGAAAACGTGCCCTGCGGCTATTCCGTGATTGTGGACCGTATCTCCCACGACGTACCGTTCTATCGCTCGTTTCTTAAGAATGCCGTTCTCACAGGTACAGACGTGATCAACAACCCGTTCTGGTGGAGCGCCGACGACAAGTTCTTCAACTACGCGCTCGCCGCCCGGCTTGGCGTGGCTGTACCGAAGACGGTGATCCTGCCCCACAAGGAAATGCCTGCCGACACGAACGACGCCTCCTTTCGCAACCAGCAGTTTCCTTACGATTGGCAGAGCGTCTTTGACTATGTCGGGTTCCCGGCGTTCCTCAAGCCGCACGATGGCGGCGGATGGCGCGATGTGTATCACGTGCATAACCCTGAGGAGTTCTTCCGCGGCTATGACCAGTCGCACCGGCTGTGCATGACGCTGCAGGCGGCGGTCAAGTTCCGTGAGTACTTCCGCTGCTATGTGGTCGGGCAGAAGGATGTCCACATCATGCCCTATGACCCAACACGGCCGCATCATGAGCGATACGTGAAGAATCCACCCACCTACGATCCTGCGCTGATCGCACGTGTGGAGAAGGATGCTCTTACGCTCTGCAAGGCGCTCGGTTACGACCTGAACACGGTCGAGTTCGCGGTAGAGGATGGCGTGCCTTACGCGATCGACTTCATGAATCCGGCGCCGGACGCGGATTACAACTCCGTCGGCGAAGAGAACTTCCAGTGGATTGTGGAGAAAGTTGCAAACCTTGCCGTTGCACGTGCGCAGGCCAACAGCGGAAACGGTCCAGAGGCACGTTGGGCGAGCCTGCTTGGAGGTTCCCCCGCGTCTTCGGAGCCTGCTTCCGTGAAGAGCGCGGTGAAGAAAGCTCCCGCGAAAAATACCGCGAAAAAAGTTACGAAGGCACCCGTAAAAACCGCTCCCAAGAAGCAGGCAGCCAATGCGAAGCGTGACGACGCTGAAGCATAGAAAGACCGCGTCAGGAAGCGTGTGGGCAACGTGTGTGCTTGGCATCGCCATGAGCATGCCTTGCACCAGTTATGCGCAGCTAACTGGTCCGCCCGCAGGTGTGCCGGTACCACCTGTTACGACACCGTCACCAGAGTCGAAGTCCGCCACTGCTCCGATTGCGGCAGCCGCTACGGTGTACCGCATTCGGCTTCTTGATGGCCGCAACGGTCTGCCGGTGGAGCACGCACATGTGCGCGTCTGGTATGACGAGTCTGGAGGCGGGGGGTACAGTCTTACGACTTCTGCAAACGGAACCACCCTGATGCCGGAGCCGGTAGGCTTGCCGATTCGTGTGCTGGTCTCGCCGGAAGACAAGATCGATTGCCGCAAGTTCACCGCTGGCGATCCGGCACCTGCTTACAATCTGCAACAGATCGCCGAGAAGGGCGTCGTGCTGCCAAACGGCTGCGGTCCGGTATCGGCAAAGCCGCACCCAGGGGAGTTGGTGTACTTCGTGCGTGCTCCGCGCTGGTATGAGAACATCAACCGCCCCTGAGTCATTTCTCGTTTCACACTGGTATTCTCGGCGTAACTCGTCGCGTCTGTGCCGCTTATGACGACGAAGAACAAGGGATAGGGGAGATGCAGGTGCGGCCAACATTTACTCTCGGCATCGAAGAGGAATAACAGACCATCGACCCGGAG